>JAZOCH010000118.1:0-5898 GCA_045596425.1 Acutalibacteraceae bacterium
ACAACCACTGGATTCAACTCCTTGGCACACAGAACGACATGGCTACGATCCGACTTATCACGCAATAGTCACAGCCCTCCGCGACCATCAGATGGAACATACTCTGCATATCGTAGGAGTCGGGGGTGGTGTGTCCTGCGGGCAATGCGCGCTCGCCAATCATATTCTGTACCGTGCCGATCAGCCCCACCTTATGCCCATCGTATTCCAGCATCGACTTGACAAGGCTGGTGGTCGTGGTCTTGCCGTTGGTACCCGTCACCCCGATGAGGTGCAACTTTTCGGCAGGATTGCCGAACCAGTTGGCACAAAGCTGCGCCCACGCCAAACGGGTATCCCGTACCACAATCTGCGTACGCAGACCGAGATCGCGTTGGGTGAGAATGGCGGCGGCGCCTGCCTTTTCCGCATCCGCGGCAAAGCAGTGACCGTCCACAGCCGTACCGGCGATGCACACAAACACGCCGTCTTTCTCAATGCGACGGGAGTCACAGGTGATGCCCGTAATCTCACGCTCGCCGTCCATCGTTTGTAATACGATGCCCGTGCCGCGAATCAAGTCTTGCAGTTTCATAGCTATGCTCCTTTCGGAATCATCCCACCGCCGTGGAATCGTTGGTATCGTTATATAGGAAGGTCACCGACACCACCGTGCCCTTGGGCACCTTGGTGCCTGCGGCAAGGCTCTGGCTGTTGGCATACGCGGCAGATCCGCCGCCGACCGATAAGCCCTTGACCTGCACGTTGAGCCCAAAGCTCGCCGCGAGTGCGTTGACCTGCGTGAGTGACTTACCCTTGAAATCGGGTACCGTCACCGATTCCGCTTCGGTGTCCTCGGTATACAGCAACACCGTACCGCCGGCAGGAATCGACTGCCCTGCCGCAGGAATCTGCTTTACCACCGTCGAGCCGTTGCCGATAATCGTCGCTTTCAGCCCGAGGTTGGCGAGCTTGGTCTGTGCCGCCGCCACCGCATTCCCCTCAATGTTCGGGGTGGTGCGGCTGAGATTTGCCAGCTCCTCGTTGGTGTATTCGGGCTCAATGCCCATATAGGGCAGAATGGAATCCAGTATCTTCTGCGCAACGGGCGCGGCAATCGTGCCGCCGAAGCGCACCTCACATTGCGGCTGGTCGAGCAGTACCAGCACCGCTACCTGCGGATTATCCGCCGGAGCAAAGCCGCCGAAGGATGCCACCACCTCATAGCTGTCGGTGATATCGCGCTTTTCGGACGTACCCGTCTTACCGGCCACGCGGTAACCGGCAACGTACGCGTTCTTGGAACCGCCGCCGTTGGTTGCCGCCGCCAGCATATCGCAGATGCGGCGCGAGGTTTCGGCGGAGATGATCTGCCGCTTGATCTGCGGCTGGGTGGTGGATACCACGTTGCCGTCGCCGTCCAGCACCTGCCCCACCACGTACGGCGTCAACAGCTTACCGCCGTTAGCAACCGCACTCATCGCGGTAATCATCTGCACGGGCGTAATCTTAAAGGTCTGACCGAACGAGGTCGTTGCGAGCGATGCCGCCTGCTGGTCCATCACCGCCGCGGAGTGGTACAAGCCGGCGTTGGATGCCTCGCCGATCATATCAATGCCCGTCTTCTCGGTGAAGCCGAAGCCGTTAAAATACTTAAAGAAGGTGTTGGCGCCGATGCGCATACCCAACTGCATAAAATAGGGGTTGCAGGATTTGGAAATGGCGCCGGGCAGGTTGAGCGTGCCGTGACCGCCGTGCTGGTGACAGCGGATGGTCCAGCCGCCGACCTTATAATAACCGGGGCAATTATACGAAGTGTTCTCGGTGATCATATTTTCTTCCAGACCGATGGCGGTGGTAAACACCTTGAATACCGATCCCGGCTCGTAGGTGTCGGTGAGCGCCTTGTTCTTCCATTGCAACTGACGCGCAACACTCAGCGCCGTGTCGTGCTCATCCCCCGACAGGGTCGCGAGCAGCTCCGCCGTCGTCGGGTCGGCAATGGTGAAGGGGTCGTTCGGGTCGTAGTCGCCCTTGGTTGCCATCGCCAGAATGGCGCCCGTGTTGACGTCCATCACGATCGCCACGCCGCGGTTGGTACACTCCGCGTTGGCGATACCCTCGGCGAGATACTTTTCCGCATACATCTGGATGGTGGAGTCGATGGTCAGCACCAGACTGTTGCCGTCCTCGGCATCCACGACCTTGGTATATTCCATCGTGGTGGGCATCTCATCTCCGATGCCGTTCTGCGCGGTGACGATGCGTCCGGGTGTGCCGGCGAGCACCGAATCGTGCTTCTTTTCAATACCTTCCAAGCCGTTGTTATCCGTACCCGTAAAGCCCAGCACCGTGGACGCTAACGTTCCCTGCGGATAGTACCGCTTATAGTCGGTGATGATGTAAAACGCACCGGACAGTCCGTTCGCGTTCACCCACTCGGAGAAAGAGGTCTTCAACTTATATTCTACCTTGGATTTGATGACTTCATACTGCGAATTGGTTTTTCCCGTTTGTTTATACACTTTTTCGTAATCCAGCTCAAACATCTCGCTGAGACCCTTGGCGATAAATTCACGCTTGAATTCCAGTGCCTGCTCGTTGGTCAATTCGACACCTTTGTCCGCGCCCGTAATGTTCTTCCAGTTGATGTTGGCGATATCCTTGGGGGACATAATGATCTTCCACACCTCGGCAGACTCGGCAAGCGGCTCCATATTGGCGTCATAGATGGTGCCGCGCTTGGCGGACACAACGGTGTCGCTCATCTGCTGCGATACCGCGCGCTTTTGCCAATCCTCCGACTGTGCAAGCTGTAACTGCGCGAGCTTGACCGCATCCGCGAGAAAGAACACACCGACAACCAAAATCACCGCTATCAGTGCGCGACGGCGCATCTGTCGGGTGGGTGTACGGGTGGTAACCGATTGTTGCTGCTTTGCCATAAACCAACTGTCCTTTCTTCTCGTTATGCGAGATTTCTACGCATAAAATCGCGTGGGTTTTGCCGAATTATTCCTTTTTTCGACGGTCAAATAAAACACAAAACGAGAGTTAAGATCGTCCCCGTCTCAACTCTCGATGTTGCCCATCATTTATACTTATTAAAGACGGGCATAGAATATGCCTGTATCGCGCGCGTCAACGCACCTGCCCGAATCACGAAAACAGCTCGGTGACTGCCTCCCACAAACGGCCGAACCAATTCTTGCCGCTATCGGGTACGGTCACCACGTCCTCGCCCTCGGTGGTGATGTAGTAGATCTGATTGCTGTCCGCAGGAGTCATCCCGTTTTCCAGCGCATATTTGTTGATTTGCTCGGCAGAGGTCTTGCCCGACAGCTCCGCCTCCAAGCGCACACGCTCACTGTGCAGGGTGTTAAGCTCGGTGTTGTAGTCCGCGATGGTCTTGTTCATCTCGGTCATACGCACGTTGCTGGTGATGAGATAGCCGATGATAGCCACCGCAGTCAATGCCAACGCCAGGTAAACGACCACGTTGAAACGGGCGTGACGGCGTACGCGCTTACGGGTATCCTCCGCCGCTTTTTTATTGCCCTCAATTGCCACCAGTTTGGGCTCACGGGGACGGAACAGGTCTAAATCGTATGCCTCATTGATGTTTGCCACGGTCGTTCACCTCTCTTTCATTCGTAATCAATCCGCATAGCGGTCGTGTATCTTCCTTATACAGCGCAATTTCGCACTGCGGCTTCGGGGGTTGTCCGCCAATTCCTCAGGGGTGGCGGTGGCAGGCTTTTTGAGCACCAGCTCCGCCGCCGGCGTTCGTCCGCACACGCACACGGGGAATTCCTTGGGGCATATACAGCCCTGCCGCCATTGGGCGAAGCGGTTTTTCACCATCGCATCCTCCAACGAGTGGAAGGTGATGATGGCCAAGTGACCGCCCTCTGCCAAGCAATCGAAGGCGGTATCCAGTGCCGCGGACAGGCAGTCAAGCTCGCCGTTGACGGCGATGCGCAACGCCTGAAACACGCGCCGAGCAGGATGACCGTCGCGGCGTGCCGCGGCAGGCACCGAAGCACTGATAAGCTCGGCGAGCTGTAAGGTCGTTTCAATCGGGGACTTGTCCCGCTGCCGCACGATGGCACGGGCGATGGGACGGGAGAACTTTTCTTCCCCGAAGCGGTAAAAGATGTCGGCAAGCTCTCGCTCGGACAGCGTTGCCACCAAATCCGCCGCGGTGGTGCCGCTCTGGCTCATACGCATATCCAGCGGCGCATCGTGGTGATACGAAAATCCGCGCTCGGGTGCATCCAACTGATGCGACGACACCCCGATATCCAGCAGAATACCATCCACCTTGTCGATGCCGAGCTTGCCCAGCGCACGGTCCATATACATAAAGTTCGTCTGCACCAGCGTGGCAGGCAATCCTGCCAACCGTCGCCCAGCCTCGGCAATCGCGTCGGGGTCTTGGTCCAGCGAAATCAGCCGCCCCGTCGTCAGGCGGCGCGCGATGGCGTGGGAGTGTCCCCCTCCGCCTGCCGTGCCGTCGAGGTATATTCCATCGGGACGGATGCCAAGCGCATCAATGGTCTGTTCCAGCAGCACCGGACGGTGGTAACCGGATTGCTCTGCCATATCTGCGCCAACTCCTTAAAATCCGTATTTAATAAACTCTTCTTCGAGCTTGTCCGCGGTCATATCCGCCATCTCTGCCTCGTACACCGTCGGATTCCAAATCTCCGCACGGCGTCCGGCGCCGATAAACAGTGCCGGCTTTTCTAAGCCTGCGTGGGCAATCAACTGCTTGTTAAGCAGGATGCGCCCCTGCGCATCAGGTGTCACGTCCTCAGCGGATTCCGTCACCTTGCGCAACAGCTTGCGCGTTTCTGCCATCGGACCGCTCGCAATCTTTTCGAGCAGGGAGTTCCACTCGTCTAACGAGTACAAACTCACGCAACGGTCCAGCACACAAGCGGCAATGAAGGTCTCCCCCAATTTCTCGCGCAGCTTGACAGGGACAAACACACGCCCCTTGGCATCCATATTATGTTCAAAACGGCCGTAAAGCATCATTCCCCTGTCACCTCCTTACGCGTTGTTGGGAGCGTTCCCCATTCATTGTGGAAAACTCTGTGGAAAGTGTGGAAAATCACCACACTCCACCACTTCGGCACACATTTCGCCACTTACACACATTATAGCGACTATTTTTTAAAAAATCAATAGGAAATTTTTATTTTTATAGAATATTTCAAAAAAACATTCCGGGACATAGCAAAAACAGCCGAGGGCAGTTCATTCGAACTGCCCTCGGCTGTTATTCAAGTAAGCCTTCTGCTCCGCCAATAGCCTCGGCAACCATCCTTACACCCAAGCAAAACCCGTCAAAAAACGCCTGCTCTGCCAGCAACGAACAATACTCATTCACACAACCATCATATTTTTCTAAAATCTCATTTTCTTTTTCATCTAAACCTGCGCCCAATTTATGAACGTTTCGTTGCATTAAATTTTCCAGTTGTTTTATGTCCGTTCTATTACAGCCAAGATGTCGTATCGGTTCCAAATTTCCGTACCATAACTGTTGAATTGTATTAGCCATTTTCGCCCTCTCCTTTCGTTTTGAATAATACCACTATGTTACCACTACGTCAACCGTTTGCGCTAGTTTTCTCTGTATTGCACAAAGGTACCACCGTGGTATCTTGCGGATTGTACAAATATCTACTATAATGATACCGAGGTGGTAACATGACAGAGAAAATTCAGATTAATCTGCGCTTGCCCGAAGACGTTATTAAACAGCTTAAAGCCGAAGCGGAAAAGCAAAAAAGAAGCGTCAATAACTTGTTGGAAGTCATTATTGATGAATATTTGAACAAGCAATAACCACAAACAGCCGAGGGCAGTTTTTTCGAACTGCCCCCTGGTGTTTTTTTTTTTTTTCAA
>JAZOCH010000119.1:0-2648 GCA_045596425.1 Acutalibacteraceae bacterium
CACCGGTGCCATCACCGCCAAATCCACCCGTAACACTATCGGTGTGCAGGTGCTGACGGTTAAGGGTAAGCACCGTTTGCAATCGGTACAGCCGTACGTGAGCGGTTCGCTGACCAAGGAAAACCGTTACCGCACCAAGACATTACCTGCGGCAGGCGCGTTGCCGCAAGCAGAGGATTTCGGTGAACAGCTCAGCCTTCTGTAAATAAGAAAACCGCTGCCGATGATCACTCACCGATAGCGGTTCTCGGCAGCGGTTACGGCAAACGCTTCGAAACAATAACCGTTGCTGACCGTAGTTTACGCGTAATGTTGCGGAATATTCTGAATTTTTAAAGATTTTGCTTGCATTTCGCCAAAAACTATGGTAAGATACCTTAGTATTTGAATGTGCAAAATGTTTCTGGAGGGAAATGTATGTCTATTTATGAGTATATCATCGGCGGAATTCTCATTTTGTTTTCGCTGTTGATCATTGTGGTTGTGCTGTTCCAAGAGGGTCGTCAGGCGAATCTCGGCGTTATTTCGGGTGCGGCGGATTCCTTTATGGATAAGGCGATGGCAAAGACGTGGGATGCCCGACTGGCAAAGTGGACGAAGGTTATTGCGATTGCGTTCTTCGTGCTGGTGTTTGTTGGCATGCTGGTGACGCGCTTCCTCAATCCGCAGGCGCTGAAAAACAATAGCGTGAACAATTCTTCTGTCACATCCTCGACGACCACCACCGCTTCGACCACGACGACCACGACGGCGGCAACGACGACTACCACCGCCGCAAAATAATTTTACTCAACAAAAAAGCACCTACCGCGAGGTAGGTGCTTATTTCTTTACCGTATGTCGCTAAGCGGGATTTCCGAAACCCCGTCAAAGGTGTCGTTCTCGCCACAGCAGACCGCCACGGCAATCGGGTTGTCGGCAGGGTAGATAAACTCCCTCCAATAACAGTGGTTGGCGTTGTCCCATCCGTCGGCAGGGCAAGGGACGGTAAAACTACTCGGCGGCAGGACCAAGCCAAACCCCGTAAATTTGCAGTACGCTTCTTTCTTTGCCCACAAGGGCGCAAAACGGTTGTGTGGGTCGGCGGCAAGCCATTCCTGCTCGGCGGCAGTGAACCATCGGGCGGCTATTTTTTCGCGGTACTGGGTGAACTGCTGTGCATCCAACCCGACTTCGTTGTCGGATACAGCGCAGAAAACCATATCGCCGCTGTGGGATAGGCTGAAATACGGCGCGCCTGCTTGTGCCAGATACGGTTTTCCGCGCGAGCCGTGGGTAAGAGTGGGCGCTTGCCCATCCTTTCCGAAGAGATGGGTGAGCAACAGACCTGCCGCGGCGCACTGAGCGCGCTTTTGCGTGTCCTGCAAGCGCAAGGCACGCGCTCGGCGTGCGGCATCCAGCTTGGGCAATGTCGCGGATAACGCTTGTTCGTCGGTTAATTCTTTACAGCACACGGCGACGATTTTTCCCATTTGCTCACCCTCCTTTTGCGTTTTTCTAATCATACCACAAATCACCGCTCGGTGTCAATTTTCATTGACGAGGGGTAGGGGATTGTGGTAAAATACCAGTATTATAATTAAAGGAGTTACCTATGGATATTTTAACGCAACTGACGGGTGAATTTCACCTGAAAGCCGCGCAGGTAGACAGCGTTATCAAGCTGCTGGACGACGGCAATACCATTCCGTTTATCGCCCGATACCGCAAGGAGCAGACGGGCTCATTGGACGATCAGGTGTTGCGCGAGCTGTCCGAGCGTCTGACCTATCTGCGTAACCTCAACGAAACGCGTGAGAAATACCGCGCAGTGATTGAGGAGCAGGGCGCCTTGACCGAGGAACTGGCGGCGGCTCTTGACCGCGCGGTGGCGATGACGGAGCTGGACGACCTCTACCGTCCGTACCGTCCCAAACGCCGTACGCGCGCCACGGTGGCAAAGGAGCGTGGCTTGGAGCCGCTGGCACAGATGCTGTACGCGCAGGAGCAGGGCGGTGAAGAGCCACTGTCTGCCGCACAAGCGTATATCACCGAGGACGTTCCCACGGCAGAGGATGCATTGGCAGGCGCACGGGACATTATTGCCGAAATTATCGCGGACGATCCTGCGGTACGCAAGCGCCTGCGCGTGGTGTGTATGGCGAACGGCTATCTGACCTCCTGCGCCGCCAAGGAGGAGGACAGTGTCTACGCGAACTATTATGAATTCCGTGAGCCGCTCAACAAGGTCCCCGGCCACCGTGTGCTGGCGATCAACCGCGGCGAACGCGAGGAGTTTCTTAAAGTCAAGGTAGAATTTGACCCGACGCACGCGATGAAGATCGTCTTTTCCGAGCATCTTAAACCCGATTGTGCCGCCACCGAGCAGGTGCGTATGGCGGCAGAGGATTCGTACGACCGCTTGATCTTCCCCTCGCTGGAACGCGAGATGCGCAACGCCTTGTCGGATGCCGCGAGTGAGGCTGCTATTAAGGTGTTTTCGTCCAATCTTCGCCAACTGCTGATGCAGCCGCCCGTGAAGGGAAAGGTCACCTTAGGTTTGGACCCCGGTTATCAGCACGGCTGTAAGTGCGCTGTGATCGATCCCACCGGTAAGGTGTTGGACACCGGCATTATTTATCCTGTTCCGCAGTTTAAGCGGATGGAGC
>JAZOCH010000120.1:0-8310 GCA_045596425.1 Acutalibacteraceae bacterium
CATTGGCCCGATGTGCTTCGACGGGCGGCTTGAGCTGTTCGGCAACGGACAGCCTAGATAGATGGTTGCTCACGACAGAACTCGGCTTACAGGCTCACTCAACCGATACGAAAGCACCTCGGTCATCCCGAGGTGCTTTCCGCTTATATATTTAAGTATAAAAGACTTTACAAGCCGCCATCCTTTATGGTATACTGTATATGTTTATATTCAGATTTTGTAAAAATTTGTGATATTACCAGAAAGAAGCGTGTAGATATGGAAGAGAAGGGTATGTTCCGCTCCGCTATCGGCGGCTTTAACAAGGCGGATGTCCTCAACTACATCGATTCCCTCACCGGCGGCTGGAACGAGGAGCGCGTGCAGCTCGAACAGCAAGCGATCGCCGACCGCGAAAAGGCCGAAGCCGCTGTATCCAAAGCGGAGGAATTGCAGACGGCACACGCGGCTATGTCCTACGAAATGCAAGCACTGCAAGAAGAACTCGAACAGGTGCGTCCGCTCGCACAGCAGGTCGAAGACCTGACCGAGCAGTTGGCACAGATGCGCACCGAACTCAACGAGGCGCTCGCGCAGAACAGTCAGCTCGCCCATAAGCTCGCGCAATGCGAGGAGAAAAGCCAATCTGCCCGTGCGGAAATGATGGCGGCAGAGGATCGTCTTGCCACCCGTGAGCAGGAGCTTACGCAGCGCAACGAGCGACTCGCCTCCCTCGAAGCCGTGGTCGCCCAATACGAGGCGGCTCTCGGACGCTGTGACGGGATGAAAGAGCATATCGACGGCATTGTGCGCCCCTTCACCGAGGGAGCCTCTCGCCGTGCGGAAGAAACGCTGGATAATACCTATGCGCTGGTAGCGGCACTGCTCGCCCAGCTTGGAGAATTGCAAGAGGGCATCGACAAGCAAAAGCGCGCTCTGCGGCAAGAAAAGTTGGAAAGCGACGCCAAGCTCAGCGGTGTGCTCAACAACTGGTTTAACAAAGCGAAAGAGCTGGCAAGTACTGCCGCCGATCGCGCCACCCACTTTTTTCGCTGACCCGCTCGCCTGCAAGGCGACAGCGCCTCAGCAGGAATCGAAGAGCGGTGGTCATTCATTCTCGGTGCGTCCGCGCACCAATCCCCCCAAGCGACGCGGTCTGTTGGATCGGCTGGAAGACTGGCTGATCAAATAACCGCGCTCATCCTCTCAAACGGTAACAGAGCTTCGGCTCTGTATCGGCGGCAATGCCGCAAAATATAAATTTTAGGAGTGTAGTCCCATGGCAGAATTGAAGTATGAGATTGTAAAAGAGTGCGGCGTGTTGTCCCAGTCCCCGTCGGGTTGGACGAAGGAACTCAACCTCGTGAGCTGGAACGACCGCGAGCCGAAATATGATATCCGTGACTGGGCACCCGATCACGCAAAGATGGGTAAGGGTGTCACCATCTCGGCAGACGAAGTGATCCTTCTCCGCGACCTGCTCAACGAGATCGATCTGTAATATCGGATGATAGGACGCTAATCCTATCATCCTGACATAGTAGGAGGTTCTCTGTATGTTCCTCATTGAAATTCTCAAAGCAATCGTACAAGGTATTGTACAAGGCATCACCGAATGGTTGCCCGTCAGCAGTACGGGTCACATCCTGCTGTTGGATGCGTTCTGGAAGATGAACACCGACAATGAAGCATTTTTCGATGTGTTCAAGGTTATCATCCAGCTCGGCTCCATTATGGCGGTGGTGGTGCTGTACTTCCACAAGCTTAACCCCTTCTCATCCAAGAAATCGCGCGAAGAAAAGAAGGGCACCTGGGTCTTATGGAGCAAGGTGCTCATCGCCAGCATTCCGGCAGCGATTGCCGGACTGGCGCTGGACGAACTGATTGACGGTGTGCTGTCTACGCCCGTTATCATCGCCGCCGCGCTGATTCTCTACGGTATCGCGTTCATCTGGATGGAAAGCCGCAAGAACAAGCGCGAGCAGGTATCCGACCTCAAAGATATCAGCTACAAGCGTGCGTTCGGCATCGGCGCGTTCCAGATGCTCGCCCTCATCCCCGGCACCTCCCGTTCGGGTTCGACCATCCTCGGCGCTTCTTTGCTCGGTACCTCCCGTGCCGTAGCCGCGGAGTTCTCCTTCTTTATGGCGATTCCCGTGATGCTGGGTGCCAGCGGCCTCAAAGTGGTGAAATATTTCCTCATCGATGAGTACACCTTCACCTCCGAAGAATGGATTTTACTCGCCGTCGCGACGGTGGTCTCCTTCCTCGTATCGGTGCTGGTCATCCGTTTCTTGATGGCGTTCATCAAAAAGAACGATTTCAAGCCCTTCGGATGGTACCGCATCGCCCTCGGCATTGTGGTGCTGTTGGTGCTGTGGGTTGCTCCGCAAGTGCTTAGCTAACCTGGTATAACAAAAAAATCCTCTGCCTGTCGGCAGAGGATTTTTTTGTTGCTTATTTCGTGGTTGTCGTCGTGGAGTCACCAACCGCCGTGGTACTGAGCGATGGCAGGGTAGTGGTCGACGTATTCAGCGAGTTGGTGTCAGACGAACTCAACTGCGCGATTGCTGCGCTTAACTGTGGATCGGTCTCAGCGGTCAACAGCTGGAAAATCGCTTGCTGTGCCGCGGTCAACGACACTTGCTTATTCGGCGTGATGCCCTTACCTTGATACGAGCCACCTTTGAGCAGCGTGTATTCACCAACCGTCAATTTCAGTGCGGAGTTGTCCATCTCCACTTGGATATACTCCTGATACTTCCCCTTGCCTGCGGTGGTATCTCCTACCACCGTCGCCAGACTGGACTCCTGCATAGCACCGACAACGAATTCTGCCTCGCCGGCGGTAGCGGCATTGACCAGCGCCACCGTAGCAACACCGAGTTGTTCGTTTACACTCGAGCTCAGCGAGGTGACGTGACCGTTCTTATCGGTAGCAGAGCCGTAAACGCCAAGCGGCATCAGCTGGGAAATCATCTCCTGCATCGAGGAACGCAGACCGCCACGGTTGTTGCGGAAATCCAACACCAAGCCCGTAATGCCGTTCTGCTTCATCGCCGCCATCGTATCCGCAAACTGCGAGGGCGTGTTCTCATAAAACGCCGCTATACGGACATACCCGACCGAACCGATAACCTCACTTTGTACGCTACGCACAACATAGCGATACGGCGATAATTCAAACGCCAGCGTGCTGTCGCCGCGCTGAACGCTGAGCAGCACCTTCTCCGCGGTATTGATGGTCTGCTGAACCTCCGCGGCTTTTTTGCCCGTGACGTCCACGCCGCCAACGGCTTTGAGGATATCCCCTTTATTCACGCCTGCCTTAGCGGCGGCAGAATCCACCGCCACGGCGTAAATCACCACGTTGCCGTCGGCATCGTTGCATACGCTGACGCCGACGTTGTTGGCATAGCCCGAAAGGCGCTGCTGCTCGTCCACATACTCCTGCGGCGTGAAATACGCCGCATACGCGTCGCCGCTCCCTTTCACAAAGCCGGCGACCACGCTCTGACGCAGAGTTTCCTCGTTGAGCGTTGCGTAGTGTTCGCGCAACGCCTGATCAACATCATCAATATACGTGTACATTGCTTTGCGCTGGGATACCCACTGCACCTGACGGTTAAAGTAGCGCATCGCCAGCATCATCGTCACCGAAATTGCCAGCGCCGCCGTTAATATGATCAATGTCAAGGCGGTGCTTAACGTTAATTTCTTCTTCATACGCATTCCCCCGTTTCGGGTTAGTTCACATTCGGGCTGACATAGGTGTTCAACGGATTGACCGACTTACCGTTCAGGCGCACCTCAAAGTGCAGATGCGGACCCGTAACGTTGCCGGTGGAGCCTGCCTGTGCAAGCACCGTCTTGCCGCCAACCACCTTCTGCCCCACGCGGGCAAACATCTTGGAGCAATGGGCGTACAACGTCGTCACGCCACGCCCTTGGCTGTCAACGCCGTGGTCAACGATGCAGTAATATCCGAAGCCGCCGCCCCATACGCTCGTGGAGTTCGCATAGATGACCACACCGTCCGCCGCGGCAACAATGTTCTGTCCGTAAATCGGCACGGGGCCGTTGGCAATATCAATGCCGCGATGCATCGTACCCCAACGGGTGCCGAACACCGAGGATACCGCCCGTACCGTCGGTACCGGCCAGTACATCATCTTGGCGTTATACTTACCGGTGGAGGCAGTGCTCTGAATGAGCTTGGTAATCTCCTTTTCGGTTGCCTCCATTTCCTTCTGCTTGGCGGCAATCTGGCTGTTATAGCCCGAAACCGTGTTCTGCAAATTGCGAATTTCCGACTGCGCAGCCGCATACAGCGCATCCAGCTCTTTCTTCTTCTTGTTCGAGGCTGTGCGGGATTTTTCCAATTCCGCTTTCTTTTCTTCCAAGGCTGTCTGCTCGGCAGAAATGGCGGTCATCTCTTTTTCAAACGCGTCAATTGCCGCTTGGTCCTGCTCGGCAATCAGTTTCATCGCCTTGGTTTTCAGCAGATAATCGGTATAGTTTTCCGTGTCCATCAGCATTTGCAGAGTGGACACGTTGCCACGCTTAGCAATCGCGCGCATACGCGCACCGAGCTTCTCACGGGTATCAGCGATAGCCGCCTTTTTATCCGCAATCTCGCCCTCGGCTTTGGTAATTTGCGCTTCGACCGACGAAACCTGCGAATCCAACAGCTCAATCTGCTGCTGCACGTTCGCAATCTGCGAGTCAATCAGATTCTTGCGCTGTTGGCTGGCAGACAAGTCATTTTTCGCGCTCGCCAGTTGCTTTTTAAGCTGGGCTTCCTGCTTTTCTAATTTTTCGAGCTTCTGTTCCAGCTCGGATTTGGTCGCGGCGGAGGCCGTGCATACCACACTGCCGCTGACCAGCAGAACAACCGCTAACAACACCGCCAGCAAGCGGTGAATCGTTGCCTTTTTCATATGCGCAAACTCCCTTCCTGTTTAAGATAGCGGCTCATCGAGATGACACTGCCGCCCACGCCGACGAGTATACCGCCGACCATAAAGCCAAGGAGCAACCGTCCCGAAACCGCGGTGAACGGCACCAAATTCCACAGTATACCACCGGCAAAGCTCTGCACCAGTTGGCTGTACAACAGCCACAGCATAGCATAACCAACCGCACCGGCAACAACACCGAGAATGACACCCTCCACAATAAAGGGCAGTCGCACAAAGCTGTCCGTTGCACCGACGGATTTCATAATATAGATCTCCAAGCGGCGGCTGTATACCGTCAGCTTGATGGTGTTCGAAATGATAAACAGTGACACAGCCAACAGCACCACGATGATCGCTCCGCCGATGCCAAGCACCATACCGCGCACACGCGTGAGGGTATGCGCGATATCCCCGTCGTAAGAAACGTCCTCAACGCCGTCCATCAGCTTAATTTCGCGGAGTGTCTCATCAAACCTATCCAGATCTTTAAGCGATACGATGTAGGTGTCCTGCAACGGATTATCCTCCACCAGCCCTTCAATGGCCGCCTCGCCCATTTCTTCCTTGAATCGGTCAAGGTACTCCTCTTTGGAAATAAAGTCAACCTTGGCAACGTTGTCGGTGGCGTTGAGCGTATCACCAACCGCCGAAACCGCCGCATCGTCGAGCTCGGTGTCCAGATATACCGCCACCACGTTCTGCTCGTAGGCGTTTTGGAACAGGCTGTCAATGTTAACAAACACCAAATACGCGAAACTGGTCAACAGCAGACAACAAATCAGCACACCGACACTCGCCAGCGCCATAAAGCGGTTGTGCCACGTGTTGCGAAAGCCCTCACGCACCAAATACTGTATATCGTGAATACGCATCATACACGCTCACCTCCCACTTCCACCGCAGCCGGAGCACGGTAACCGGTATCGGACACGATCTGTCCGTCTTTGAGCGTAATGACGCGATGGTCAAACTGATGCACCAACTCATGCTCGTGCGTGACCATCAGCACGGTGGTGCCGTTCTTATTAATTTGGGTAAGCAACTCCACGATATCGTGGGACATCTGTGGGTCCACGTTGCCCGTGGGCTCGTCCGCGATAATAAGCGACGGATTATTGACCAGCGCCCTCGCCAGTCCCACACGCTGCTGCTCACCGCCCGACAGCTCCTTCGGGTAGCGGCCGCGCTTATCATACAGGTCAACCAACTGCAACACATACGGCACACGGCGGCGAATCTCACGGCGGCTCTTGCCGATCACACGCATCGAAAACGCCACGTTATCGTACACCGTCATCGTGTCAATCAAGCGGAAATCCTGAAACACAATGCCCATCGTGCGACGGAAATACGGTACCTGCTTACGCTTTAAGCGAGAAAGGCGGTAGTTGTTGACAATCACCTCGCCCGAGGTGGGGGTTTCCTCCCGCATGATCAATTTGAGGAAGGTACTCTTACCGGCGCCCGAAGCGCCGACAATAAAGGCGAATTCGCCATCGTCAATATGCAGATTAACGTCATTGAGGGCGTGACTGCCGGTGTCGTATGTCTTATACACACTCTGAAATTCTATCATCGGTTTGCGCCTCCTATCTATCATCCGACTACATCTAAGCGTCCGTTGGACGCGGTATTTTCACATTCGGGTGTCCGCAAGCGGACAAATAAGGCAGCGGAATCCGTTTACCATTATAACGGTCCTGCCGTAACAAAACAAGTGAAGATGATTGGTAATTTAACCAAAACCAGCCGTCGACAACGCCTGCCGACGGCTGGGATAAATCCATTCTTCCGGCGGCTGTTTAATACTTCACCGGATTGGCGCTGAGATACTTCTTAACCATCAAGGCAACCTTAAACACGATGGCATCGTCAAACTCGCGCAGATCCAGTCCCGTCAAACGCTTAATCTTCTCCAAACGGTAGACCAGCGTATTGCGGTGGACAAACAGCTTACGGGAGGTCTCGGAAACATTGAGGTTGTTTTCGAAGAATTTCTGGATGGTGAACAGCGTCTCCTGATCCAGCGAATCAATCGAGCCGCGCTTGAACACCTCACGCAGGAACATCTCGCACAGCGTGGTGGGCAACTGGTAAATCAGACGCGCAACGCCGAGGTGATCGTAACTGACAATCGCCTTCTCGGTGTCGAATACCTTGCCGACCTCCAATGCCACTTGCGCCTCCTTGAAAGACGTAGCGAGGTCGCGGATACCCTCCACGGCGGTACCGATACCCACCACCGCCTGCGTGTAAAACTCGCCGGACAGCGTATCCACAATGGAGCGCGCCAGCTTTTCGAGGTCCTTGGACTCGACATTGGCAGGAATCTCTTTAATCAGGGCAATATCGGTTTCGTTAACGTTGATGACAAAATCCTTGTTCTTATCGGGAAAAAGATTCTGCAACACATCAAAAGACGAAATATCCGTCTTGGCAGGCGTGCGGATCAGTAAGACAACACGGCTGACATCGCTGTTAAAACGCAGCTCACGCGCTTTGAGGTAAATGTCGCCGGGCAAAATGTTATCCAGAATGACGTTCTTAATGAAATTGCCGCGGTCGTATTTCTCATCGTAGTACTGCTTGATGCCGGTCAGCGATACCGTCAACAGCGCCGCGTAGTTGGCCGCCAGTTCATCGGTTCCCTCCACAAACAGCACGTACTCACAATGCGGACGAGAGCCAAACGCCTTATACGTATAACCACCGATCACCATCGGCTCCTGCGTGGTGAAATTCTCGCTTGTCAGCGCAGTAGCAGGCTCACCAATACGCGTAAGATTACTGCAAGCAATAATCGTCATACTCTCGTCAATGACGCCGACTGTACGGTTAATTGCTTCTTTGGTCTGATGAATGATTCCCTGAAATACACGGTTAGACATAACAACGACTCCTTTTACTGGATTGGCACAAATCCGCTCGCGCGCGTAACACCGAGAGAGTTTATCATTGTCCACGATAAACCTCCGTCGCTGTCCGAACGGAACAGCGGCCATCCCACAGTATACACTCTCCGCAAAGCGGCGGCTTTGTTCTTTCATCCGAGGTCTCTCGGAGGGGGCTGCTTTCGCGCACTCGTCGCGTGCAGACTATACCACCATTTCCTATTTTACACAATATCTTGGGTTTTTGCAAGGAAAAATGCATAAAAAAGGGCTTTTTTTATAAAAAAAGCCCTTTTTTACGGTAAAAATCGTGGTTTTGCACGTTTCAGACGAAAAACAAGGCCGTCGGCCACACGCCGCCGGCCTTGTGTCGCCCACAGGACAGGGGACGACGCCCCCTACGATCCCGATGCGGATGTTCGTTTGTAGGGGCGGATTCTATATCCGCCCGTGAGGCTTGTACGGAAATTCCCTCGGGA
>JAZOCH010000121.1:0-6280 GCA_045596425.1 Acutalibacteraceae bacterium
ATCATCCTCAACTATGCCAACTGCGATATGGTTGGTCACACGGGCATCTTTGATGCCGCCAAAGCCGCCGTTGAGGCGGTTGACACCTGCGTCGGACGCACCGTTGAGGCAACGCTCGCAATGGGTGGCAAGGCAATCATCACTGCCGACCACGGCAACGCGGATAAGATGTACGAGCCTGACGGCTCCCCATTCACCGCACACACCACCTTCCCCGTTCCTTTCTGCGTTGTGGGCAAGGATTGCAAACTGCGTGACGGCGGTCGTCTGGCGGACATTGTTCCCTCGATGCTCACCCTGCTCGACCTGCCCAAGCCTGCCGAAATGACCGGCGAATCGCTGATTATCCAATAATTCTCATAATAAAAACACGGCACAGCCTGATGACTGTGCCGTGTTTTTTATTGCATATCACGCGGCATCTTTTCGATGCCAAAAAGTTTTCTTAACAAGCCACTGAATAGTTTTGGACTCTTAATGACCACCACACGCATATGTAACGCCTCCGTCAACGATTTCCACAGGAGATTCCGCAAAGCACCAAAGCCGCACCAAGCAGTACGACCATCAGCTTCGTTGGCAGGAGCGCACACGCAAGCAATCCAATACCAAAAGCCGCAAAGCTCCATCCGTTTGAACGATGCCTCCGACCTCCGCGGTTGTTGCTACGCATACCGTATTCCTCCCATCGGTCAACTCGCCTGTGTCTATTACAGACTATGCGCACAGCAGAAAACGGGTGTCAATTTTTGGCGCGGAACACCAACAGTGTTCCATCGGCAAAGGTGATTT
Organism: Acutalibacteraceae bacterium; assembly: GCA_045596425.1. Taxonomy (GTDB): domain Bacteria; phylum Bacillota; class Clostridia; order Oscillospirales; family Acutalibacteraceae; genus UBA5905. Next base: position 793 of record JAZOCH010000121.1, read on the forward strand.
CGGCAGGCGAATTTACCGCCGCGTTACTCACACACAAAGAATCGACGGCCGTGAGGTCGTATCCCGACAGTTCATATTCCGCACCGCGAATCGTCAGTCCATGCACCGTACCGCCGAAGGCAAACAGCGACAAAGAGTAATCCCACATCGGCTGAGCAATATACGGCGAGCGACAAACCGCACAAATGCAATTATTTTCATCCGCTATTTCCGCCGTACAGCCTTGCTGCGCTAACTGAACAAGCAGTTGGGTTGCGGCGTACTGGTGGTCGAGTCTGCCGCCGACGCAACCGAGTAACAGAAAATCGGTGTATCCCCGTTGCCGCGCGTACCCCACTGCCGCCGACGTGTCGGTGCAATCCTTGCGCACTGGCAAGCGCACAATCTCGACGTCCGAAGCCGTCGACGGCACTGCCGAGGAGTCAAAATCCGCTACGATGGCCATCAGTTTTACCCCTAAACGCTTGGCCAACAGCCAACCGCCGTCCGCGGCAATAAACACATCGTCCTCACGTAATAAGCCTTGTAATGCGGATATATCCGCAATCGGCGCCGCCGAGAGAATCACGCAACGGCTCATTACTTTTCCCACTCCTTCTTATCCTTGACCGCCTCATACATCGTCACATAGCTCTGATAGCGCGAAGCGGCAATCTGCCCATCGTCTACCGCCTGCCGAACACCGCAATGCGGTTCCTTATAGTGCGCGCAACCGATAAAACGGCAATCGCCTATAAAAGGCGCAAACTCCCGAAAACAATCGGGAAGTTCTTCTTTCGAAATTGGCTCGACCTGCTCCAAATCCAGCGAGGAAAAACCGGGGGTATCGACAATATACCCATCCGCTAGATGATACAGCGTAGCCGTGCGCGTGGTGTGGCGACCACGCCCGAGCTTTTGACTGATCTCTCCCGTTTCCAAAACGAGTGACGGGTCGAGAGCGTTAAGTATACTACTCTTACCCACACCTGAATTTCCCGAAAAAACACTGATATGCCCTGCCAGCCGTTCGCGCAAGGGTATCAGCGTTTGCGGTTGCATCGCTGAGACCGTAAAGCATTCCAAGCCTGCCTTGCGGTAGGTCTCTTCCAACTCCGATGCATCGGCAAGGTCCGCCTTGTTAATCACCACAATCGGCGTGATACCCTTTTTCTCCGCGACGGCAATCATCTTGTCTAACACCAGCGTGTTGGTGGTCGGCTGACACACCGAGGCTACCAACACCAGCAAATCCAGATTCGCCACGGGTGGGCGCAACAGGCTGTTGCGCCGTTCCAGCACGCGTGTGAGAAAGCCCTCGCCCGACGGTTGAACCTCAACCTCCACGCGATCACCTGCAACGGGGGTAATCCCCTGCCGACGAAACGCACCACGCGCGCGGCAGGTATATACCGCATCGGCGGTCTCTACATAGTAGAAACCGCCGATGCCGCGCAATATAATTCCTTGCAAAATTGTTGTCATACGCTCGCCTCAAACCGTTGTGTTGTTCGGCTGTTCGTTATCCACCGTCGGAACATCGTCCTCGGGCGTAGAGGACGCATCCGGCGTATCCGATGAATCCGACGTGTCCGGCGTGTCCGATGTATCCGGCTCACTCGGCTCGACAAACACCGGCGTGTTCAACAGCTTGTAAGTGCCGTTGCTGCCATTAACGCTGAACTCCGCATAAGTCGCAAAGTTACCCTTGCCTGCAACACTGATTCTAACCGTCACCTTGTAGGAATCCTTTGCCAAGGTGGTGGTGAATTTCAGTGTGCCGATATCCTTCGGCATAATATTGGTGTTATTCGAAGTCAACGTCGAATCGAGCTTACCGTCCACATGGAATTGCAGATCCACCGTTGTGTCGGTGTAAGGCAGATCCATCGCAATCTCCACATCACGGTAGCCACTGCTGACAAACAGCTTAATGTTAACATCGCGATACTGATCGATGGTGTGATCCGGAGTAACCGACACAACCGTGCCCTTAGGTGCTGTACCGTTCTTCTCCTCAACCGTAATCTTGGTCTGATCAAAGCCGGCGGTTACCAGTTTCTGAATCGCCGCATCCTTGGAAAGTCCTTCCACATTGGGCATATCGATCGGCTCTTCCTGCGGCTTACCGTTACTGATATAAATGGTAACCGTAGAACCATACTCTGCCTCCGAGCCGGCATCGGGATCCAGTCGGATTGCCATACCCTTTTCCACATCCGCACTGCTCTCCATCGACTCCTGCGCCTTGAAGCCGGCAAGCTCCAACCGACGGCGCACATCATTCGGTTTTTCACCCGGCGTCATCGTGGGGATTTTTTCTTTCTTTGAGCCTTTGCTGATATACAGCGTCACCGTGCTACGCATCTTAATGATCGTGCCGGCAGCAGGATCCTGCTTATAGACATAGCCCTCGGGCTGGTCACTGTTATACGCTTCTTCAATCTTGATAGTATAATTGCCGATCTTCTCGTAGGTCTGCACCTCATCGTTGTAATGTTTACCGACAAAGTTGTATACCGCGATATCATCCTTAGCACCCTGATTAAACAGTTTCGGTAAGAGAAGCAGCAGAACAACGCCCGTTACCACGGCGATCGCCGCCGCCACCGCGATAAGAATGGCTACGGTAGAGGTCTTTTTCTTTTCCTCCGTGGAATCCTTCGACTTGGTGCTCAATTCCTCGTCACCGCGCACACGGGTAATGGCATCCACGTACCGCGTAGGCGTTTCATCCACGAAATACGTATACGCAAACTTAATGGACGGATTGCGCTTAAACTCGTCGATGTCGCTGAGCATCTCCGCTGCCGACTGGTAGCGCTTATCCGCGTCCTTCTGCATCGCTTTAATAGTAATCTGTTCGAGTCCTTCGGGTACATCCTCGTTGATGAGATGCGGCATTGTCGGCTCAGATTGCATCTGCATAATCGCCACCGACACCGCGTTATCCGCCTCAAACGGCAGGCGACCCGTCAGCATCTCATACAGCACCACGCCAACAGAGTAAAGGTCCGCCTTCTCATCAGTAAGCTCACCGCGCGCCTGCTCAGGGCTGATATAATGCACCGAGCCGATCGCCTTTTCGCCGTCCATGGTGGCGCGCATCTCACTGCGCGACAGACGCGCAATACCGAAATCCGTCACCTTGATGGTGCCATCGGACAGCAGCATAATGTTTTGCGGCTTTATGTCGCGGTGCACGATACCCTTGTCGTGGGCGTGCTGCAACGCGCGCAAGATCTGCACCGTAAAATGCACCGCCTCTTTCCAGCGAATATCCTTACGCTGGTCGAGATATTCTTTCAGGGTAATGCCGTCAATGTACTCCATCACAATGTACTGCAAATGCTGACCGAAGCCCACATCCAGCACCTTCACGATGTTGGGGTGATTGAGAATGGCAATCGCCTTTGATTCGTTACGGAAACGACGGGTAAATTCCTCGTTGCTGAGAAACTCATCGCGCAAAATCTTCACGGCAACTGTACGATCGTCCACGCTGTCATACGCCTTATACACATACGCCATACCGCCGACACCGATCAGTTCACGCATCTCATAGCGGCCATCCAGCCGTTTGCCTAAATACTTATCCATATTGATCATTCCTCATCTTTCTGAATAGTCATTCGGTCATACACCTTGTTCCAGCAGAACAGCCGTGATATTGTCTGTGCCGCCGCCGTCCAAGGCTGCTTGGATCAGAATGTCGATATCGGCGCCGTTGCCGAGAAGATTTGTCAGTGCAGCATTGTCCACCATATTGGTTAAGCCGTCTGTGCAGAGCAACAGCTTATCGTTCGGTTCCAGCTCAACCTCGTCAAACTCGCCCTCTTCCATCGCGGACACGCCGAGCGCACGGGTGATAAAATGCTTTCGCGGATGCGAACGCGCTTGTTCCTCTGTGAGTTGACCGCTCTCGATCATTTCCTGCACGACCGAATGGTCACGGGTAACTTGCTGTAAAGCGTTATCCCTATGCAGATAAATCCGGCTGTCGCCCACGTGGGAAATGTATGCATTACTGCCACTCACGATAACGGCAACCACCGTCGTGCCCATCCCCTCGTATTGCGGCTCATTCTTCGCGCGGTCAAAAATCTCAATATTGGCCGCTGCCATGGCACTGGCCAAAAGATGGTCTGGGGAACGTGGGGTTACGCCGTTTGCGTACCCTTCTTCAATACGGTTAGCGATAATGTCAACCGCAATATTACTGGCTACATTGCCGCCGTTTGCTCCGCCCATACCGTCGCACACTACGGCATACACACCGCCGTTGTCCAGTGTGCCGTAGCGCATCGCGTCCTGATTGCTGCTGCGCACAAGACCGATATGCGAATCTCCGGTCAATTTCATGGTAACGCCTCCTTTCTTCCATCCTCTTGGTCCGCCTGTCTGCGCAGTTGACCGCAGGATGCATTGATATCTGCTCCCAATGTGCGGCGCACCGTCACATTGATGCCCCGTTTCTCGAGCACCTGCATAAAGCCTTGGATGCGCAGACGGGAACTGCGCTGTTGGGATTTTCCTGCCACGGCATTGACGGGAATCAGATTGACGTGGCAAAGCATTCCCTGCAAACGGTCAGCCAACTCCTGCGCGTGTTCATCGGAGTCGTTGACTCCGTCAATCATCGCGTACTCAAAGGAAATGCGTCGTCCCGTTGCTTCTATATAATCACGGCACGCGGTAAGTAGCTCATCAATCGGCCAACGACGATTGACGGGCATCGTACGCGAACGAATAGTGTCGTTCGGTGCGTGCAGTGAAATAGACAAGGTTAGCGGAATCTGTTCCTCCATCAGGCGGTAGATTCCCGATACAACGCCGCAGGTGGAAAGCGAGATATGGCGCATCCCGATATGGACGCCGCCCTCTTCTCCCAGCATACGGAGAAATTGTACCACGTTATCGTAATTATCCAGCGGCTCACCCATCCCCATCAGTACCACCGAGGATACGCGCACACCGCTGTCGCGTTGGGCTTCTTCAATCTGCGCCATCATCTCGGCGGCGGACAAATCACGGATGAAACCGCCGATACCCGTAGCGCAAAATGTGCAACCCATCTTACACCCGACCTGCGTGGATAAGCACTGACTCCATCCGTGCTTGTACTGCATCAGCACCGATTCCACCGTTTCGCCGTCATCCAGACGGAACAGGTACTTGACCGTGCCGTCAATCGCGGACGTGAGCTTACGCTCGATGATCACGCATGGAACGGTGAATTGCTGTGCCAAGCGAGCGCGCAAATCCTTCGGCAGATTGGTCATTTGTTCAAAATCCGCCACACCGGCATCCAGCCATTCGCGAATTTGCTTTGCGCGAAAGGACGGTTGCCCGTTCTCTTTGAGCCATTCGCCCAGTTTTTCTTGTGTCATCGAGCGAATATCCAAGGAACTCACATTGTCACCTCTTTACGATTTCTTGACAAAAGCGGCGATGAAAAATCCATCGGTGCCGTGAATATGCGGAAACAGCGTAATTTGATGGGAAGCAG
>JAZOCH010000122.1:0-12984 GCA_045596425.1 Acutalibacteraceae bacterium
GCAACCGCCGCAACTGCCGCAATCACCCGAGCAGGAGCTCTCCTGCGCGGCAAGATTCGGGTCCTGCCCTTGTGCCGCCAGAGAAATAGCCGCGTGCAGTTTGTTCACCAACGCATCCAGCGCGGTGCGTGCGTCGTTATACGCCATCATATGCTCATTCGCCATCACACGAGCGTAAATATCGCGCAGCTCCGTGTTGAGCATGCGCAACTTTTCCGCGTCACGCTCGCCCTCGTTTTTTGTTTCTTCGCTGTTAATAGCCAACCGTTTGAGGTTAAACTCGCCAATCAGCTTTTGCAGGTTCTCATCCGCGTCCGCCGCTTCCTGCGCTTTTTGTAATGCCAAAAAGCGCTCATCTCCTTGCAACTGACAGCCAAGATCAATCGCCATTGCTACTAATGTTTCCATCGTACTACACTCCTTAAAATCATTCTTCAACCGATAGAATTTCGCCGGTCATTATCCAGCTTCGGGCATCGTTGATGCGCACCGCGGCGTGACGACCGAGCAGACCTTCATCTCCGCTCACGCGAACCACGCTGTTATCCGCTAACCGTGCCTCAATATATCCCTCGCAAGCGCTCTCCAACAACGCGCGTTGTGTTGTGCCGACCAGCACACTCAATCGCTCAGCGGAAATCTCCTCCTGCAAAGCGGACAGCTCCTGCAACCACGCCGTTTTCTCCTGCAAAGATATCGGATCGGGCATCTCCGCGGCAGGTGTACCCTTGCGCGGCGAGTAAATAAAGGTAAACAATGATGTAAAGCCAACCTGCTTTACAAGACTTAACGTGTCCTCAAACTCCTCGCGCGTTTCACCGGGGAAGCCGACAATCACGTCGCTTGTAAACGAGATATCAGGTATAACCGAACGGGCATAATCCACCAATGCTAAATACTGTTCACGGGTATAGCGGCGATTCATCGCCTTTAACACGCGGTCATTACCCGATTGAAACGGCAAATGAAAGTGATGTGAAACCTTCTCGCAAGCGGCGATGGTATCAAACAACTCACGCGTGGCATCCTTCGGATGTGAGGTCATAAAGCGGATGGTAAAATCTCCGTCAATCGCGTTGATTTGCCGTAACAATCCCGCGAAATCAACCCCGTGACTCTCCCCTTTTCCATAGGAATTAACATTCTGTCCAAGCAGAGTGATTTCCTTATACCCAGCCGCTACCAACTCACGTGCTTCGGCAAGAATCTCTTGCGGTTGACGGCTACGCTCTCTGCCGCGCACATACGGTACGATACAGTAGGTACAGAAATTGTTGCAACCATACATAATGGGCAACCAAGCCTTGATAGAGCCGTCGCGATGCACCGGGATACCCTCGGCGATGATTCCGTCGCTGTCAGGAGTGACCGACACCTGCTTCTTTTTATTCAGTGACTGCCACAGTAGCTCGGGAAAACGATGGATAACGTGTGTGCCAAACACCAAACCGACAAAGGGATAGCTTTGCTGAAATTTCTTCGCCACGTGTTCCTGCTGTACCATACAGCCGCAAACGGCGATCAAAACGTCGGGACGGCGTTTTTTGATATGTTTCAGCGCGCCGACATTGCCAAATACGCGGTCAGATGCGTGTTCACGCACAGCGCAGGTGTTAAACAGAATGACATCTGCCTCATCAGGGACCTCGGTAAAGCCAAACCCCATCTGTGCAAGCATCCCTTTAATGTGCTCCGAGTCGGCTACATTCTGCTGACACCCAAAGGTGCGCACAAACGCCAGCGGTAGCTTATCGGGGTATTTATACGCGTAAAAAGCGCGTACATTCTCCTCAAACGGTTGCTGTTGTAACAGCTCGTCCGGAGTAATTGTTGTCGTCATAACGGTAGTCGTTCCTTCCAAACAATATCTCATATTATTATAGCAAATTCCAAAATGAATTTCAATGGTAAATGCAGAAAAACTCCCATCTTATCCAATAAGACGGGAGTTCACATTATATATTTGTCGGAAGTATGCTGACAAGGTCTTCCAAATGCTCGTGAAGGTCAGCGGCGACAATACGCCCTTGTTGCGGAGAATCAAACGCAGCAATCATCACGCAAGCGTTACCAACCCAAGGAACCGTATGTAAAAGTTCAAGCGGTGTACCGCTGTACTGCGCGGTCAGTACCCGAATCGGTGTTCCGTGTGCCACAATACAAATGGATTCATTGGGATGATTGGCCACAATACGCGAAACTGCACGGGCAAGACGCTCTCGCAGATGCGAAACGCTTTCCCCATCGGTGCAGGTTGCTAAACCGACCTGTTGCATCCACACCCGATACGCCGCATCATTTTCTTCAAGCTCATCATAGCTGCGGCCTTCCCAAGCGCCGGCGAAAATCTCACGCAGTTCAGGATCCTTTTGCACAGTCAATCCGTGCTTTTTCGCCACCGCACACGCCGTATCATATGCACGACGCAAATCGCTGGAATACACCGCGGTCAGCGGTGCATCCGCCAGAAACTCCGCCGTACACGCCGCTTGTTTACAGCCAAGCTCCGTTAACGGAACATCGGTAAAGCCGGCAAAGCAATGCGACAAGTTCGCGGTACTCTGACCGTGCCGAACAAAATAAACCGTCGTCATTTTAGTGACCTCCATAAAAAGGATGAGTCTTGCGACTCATCCCTTTACATTATAAGTATTCCCAGAGATCCTTGTGCGGTGCCGCCATAATGGATTTACTGCTAAACAGACCTTGCGCGATGGCGTAATCGCTGCCAGCCTCAACGGCGGCAGTGACGTCTCCCACTTCGCCAGTCAGCATCACAACACCCTTGCCGCCCATACCGCGCGACAAGCGCAGGTCAATAATCGCAACCTTCGCCGCCTTGACCGCTGCATCCGCCGCCTTGATAATGCTTGCGCCGGAATAGGTTTCGATAACACCCAACGCGCCGTGCTCCGCCTCAGGCTGAGCGCCCATCAGCGCCTCAATAACCGTAGGGTCAATGCGTCCCATCAGCGTGCAATCAATGATATACGGCTCGAATTTCACTTTGACGTGATCCAACGCGGTTTGCACCTCGGAGATACTGCCCGTAATGAGAATCTCATATTTACCCGGGCAAGACGGGTGCGCAGAAATCAACCGCACTCCCGAAGCTTTCAGTGCATCATCGCACGCTTCCACACCCACGGGAATACTCTTTAATTCAATAACGCCTACTGCATAAATCATACGTAAAAACCAGCCTTTCTAACCGTGAGCATCAGCCCTGTACCGCGATAACGATCTTGGAGGCGGATACCTCTTTGACAGTACCGTTAACCGAGGCGTGAATATTTGCCGAGATCATTCCATCCGCCTCGGCGACAAGCTGTCCGACGGCGACTACATCACCGGCCTTAACCAACGCCTTTGCCGGAGCACCGATGTGCTGACGCAACGGCAATTCAATCACCGTCGGCATCCAACCATCGCGGATAAATTCCGGCACGCCTTTATCGAACTGTGCCACGCCGATGCGTTGCATAAAGCGCTCACTGGGAAGCATACGGAAGTCACGATTGGGGTCAACTTTCAGTTCGCCCTTATGTTGATAACGCAGTTTATTCTTAGCGAGAATGCCTTTAACCTGCTGGTACACACGACGAGGACTGATGCCCTGACAGCAAGCTGTCAGCTCGCATACGCCGCATCCGCAGCATACGGACGCTTCCGTGAATGCTTCGGGGTTTTGTTCCATCATCGCCAAGGAATTGCGCACGATTTTGTGCGGTTTCAGCGGATAGCCAATGAGCGCACGCGGACACATATCCGTACACATACTGCACTGGCAGCAATTTGCCGACGCGTGAGTCATCACCGTACGATTTTTTGCCACCTTGCTCTGAATCGCCGGAATGTGGCGCGGCAGGATAAGCAACCCCTTAGTGGTCTTCGTGATTACCGCGGTATTGGGATCAATAATGGGACCCATAGCCGGACCGCCATCAATCATCACACAGTCATCCGGCACCGAGAAGCCGTACTTATCCATCAATTCGCGCACCGTGGTACCGACAGGAACCAACGCCACGAACGGATGAGCAACCTTACCGCCGACGGTAATCCATTTTTGCGTCACGGGGGCGCTATCGCGTACCGCGTGGCACACGTTATACAACGTCTCGGAGTTGAACACAATTACACCAACCGTAATCGGCAACTGTCCGGGAGGTACGATGCGACCAAGCGCCTGGTAAATCAGGATGATCTCATCGCCCATCGGGTAAACGTTCGGCAGATACTTAACCGATACATGCGCCGAAAGTGATTGCCCATCCTCCAAGCCGAGACGGTGCCCCGTATGCTCCTTCACACAGAGATAGCCGTTGCGAATACCGGTAGCTTCAATGACATATTCCGCACCGGACACAACGTCACTGAGATGCCGTTTCATCACCATCAGGTCAGAATACAACAAGGGTTCACATTCTGCGGCGTTGATCACCAGCGAATCGGCGCCCTCAGCAAGTTTTACTGCGGACGGGAAACCGGCGCCACCGGCACCAACGCAACCGTTATCGGCTATAATGTTTTTCAGTTCTGCGAGAGTCATAAAAATTCCTCAATTCGTTAATCCACAATACCTACAATAACCGCATCTGTCGGAGTTGTGTTGTTATCCAGTGCCAAGCGAGCGCCACTGCCCGTAGTAATCAGCACGCGCTCTCCGATGCCGGCGCCGACACTATCCAGAGCGATAAGGAACTTATCCGTATCCTTCTCGTTCTCTATCAACCGAACCTCTAAAATCTTAGAACCCACCAATTTTTCGTTTTTTCTGGTAGACACAATGTGGCCTACCACCTTACCCATCAGCATTGGTGTTACCTCCTAATCATTTAATCTCTTACTATGCGAACCTTACTGCCGTTGCCGATGCCCACTGCATTGGCATCATCGGTATCCACATGCATCTCCAACCGGAAATCCTTATGCACGCGCACCTGCACATCGTACCACTTGGTACGGCGCTCGCCACCATCCACCTCTACGTTGACGTATTCGTTGTCCTTGACGCCGAATTTCTCGCCGTCTTCAAGGCTCATATGAATGTGGCGGTTAGCAATGATACAACCCTTATCAATGGTTACAACGCCCTTGGGGCCGATAATGGTCACACCGGCGGAACCCTCAATCTTGCCCGATTCACGCACGGGTGCTTTAACCTTTAACGTATACGCATCGGTACGCGAAATCTCCACCTGCGTATCCTTGCGCACAGGGCCAAGTACACGCACCTTTTCGATCGCACGCATGGAAGGTCCCACAATCGTCAACTGCTCCTTGCAAGCATATTGGCCGGGCTGGGACAAATCCTTCATTGGCTGTAATTCATACCCTTTACCGAACAGCACTTCCACATGCTCGGCAGATAGGTGGATATGACGGTTGGAAATGCCGACGGGAACAAGTCCCTTCTCCCCAACCACTTGAACGCCTTGGGCTTCAAGGACGGCACGAACAGCAGCAGTAATAACAGCAGAATCGATAGCCATAGTAAAACTCCTCTTAATAATAGTGTATATCACGGTCATTTGACCGATTATTAGCGAATTTATGTACCTTGATGAATGTTCGTACAAAGGACACCATCCCCCGAGATGCCGCCAAAGACGGCATCTCGGGAATGGGATGTGTTACCTTTCGGGATTTGTGCCGATCTTATTTCAGAACGGGCAGCAACTTCTCCACGTCGCCATGAGGACGGGGAATCACGTGAGTAGCGATGACTTCGCCCAGACGGGACGCAGCAGCGCCACCGGCCTCGACAGCGGACTTAACCGCGCCGACATCGCCGCGAACCATGATGCTCACCAAGCCGGAACCGATCTTCTCGGAACCAACCAGAACAACGTTCGCCGCCTTGACCATAGCATCAGCAGCCTCGATTGCGGCAACCAGACCGCGGGTTTCTACCATACCTAATGCTTCCATGACAAATACCTCCTAAATTAATTATAACTTGTTTTATGTCTATCCTTATTTCAGGACGGGCAGCAACTTCTCCACATCGCCATGAGGACGGGGAATCACGTGAGTAGCGATAACTTCGCCCAGACGGGACGCAGCAGCGCCACCGGCCTCGACAGCCGCCTTAACAGCGCCGACGTCGCCGCGAACCATGATGCTCACCAAGCCGGAACCGATCTTCTCGGAACCAACCAGAACAACGTTCGCCGCCTTGACCATGGCATCAGCAGCCTCGATTGCGGCAACCAGACCGCGGGTTTCTACCATACCTAATGCTTCTAACATAACACATACTCCTATCATATAAATTTTTATTGTTTGACATATTTTAACAGGTTAGCCCTGCTTTAACGGAAAATAAACGGTTTTAACCTTTCAGCTTATCTTTGCCGGTGGCGGCGATCCGTGCCATTTTCTTAGTATCCTCTGCTTGACGGGAAATCAAGTCGTAGGTCACCAACAAATTGCGCCGTTTTGCTTCTTCCACGCCAACCATCAATGCCTGCTCGACATCCGCCACATCACCTTCAAATTTGATGGTCATCAGCAACGGAACCTCGGCTGCATCACCGTTGGCAGGTTTGTTCTTATCCAGCGCAACAATGCGGACGTCACCGGACTTGGCAATCATATCGCCAATCACGACCGCTGTCGTGAAACCGAAAACCTCCAAAAGGCCAAGCGCCTTACTCATATCTTTGCACCTCCGCGTTCTGCTGTTGGCTGTCAGTCAGCGACATAGCAGATCTTGATGCCTTCCTGAGCGATGTTCACTTCCATCGCCTTGTTCATCTGATCCAGCGGGAAGCTGTGGGTAATGAGCTCCTTGATCGGAATATTCATCTCACGCGCCTGACGCAGGAACGCGATGGTGGTCGGATAATCCTCTGCGCTGTAATCCCAAGAACCAACCAAGTTGATCTCCTTGTTGCACATCGCGAAGTGCGGATTGATGGAGAACTCGCCGTTATTGACGAAGAAGCCCATCTCGCAGAAGCCTCCGCCGCGACGGATATAGCTGTATGCATCCGAAGCCGCCGCAGGAGAACCGGTGCACTGGAACGCGAAGTCCGCGCCGAGACCCTCGGTTACCGCCTTAACGGCATCAATGCGTGCTTCCAACGTGGTAGCCTCGCGGAAGTTAACAACCGTCTTCGCACCCATACGCTTCGCCGTTTCCAGACGCTTCGGGTTGCCGTCAACCGCGATGATGTGGTTGATACCGGCCGCACGAAGTACGGCAATCTGCACCAGACCAACAGGACCGCAGCCCTGAACCAACACCTTGGTGTTGAAGTTCATCAAACCGGTAGAGTTTGCACGGTTATAGGCGTGTACGCACACACACGCAAGTTCGAGCAGCATACGCTCTTGCAGATCCAGATCGTTTACCTCAAAGTAGGTTGCGCCCTTCGCACTAATCAGCAGATGGGAAGCGAACCAACCGTTCAGGTGCTTATCCTCACTGTCCGAAATCAAGCCGAAGATTCCCTGCTTATCGCACAGGTTGGTCTTGGCAGGGTGCATACGGCAAATCTTACATTCGCCGCAGCTAATAACCGATGTGACGATCTTATCGCCAACCTTCAACGGCTTACCGGCGGTATCGACCTTAACGTTCTTGCCGAGTGCGAGAATCTCGCCCGTACCTTCGTGACCGAGCACGACGGGAGCCAGACCGAAGGGGTCACCCTTCCACTCGTGAACGTCCGTGCCGCAGACACCGCAGCCTTCGACTTTGACAAGGATGTCGTTATCGCCGACAGCCGGCATCGGGAACTCTTTAACCTCGATGTTCTTCGGTCCGGTCAGCATAGCAACCTTCGCAGTCTTGGGAATGCCTGCGGATGCCACGGGAGCTGCCGTCACGCCGTTTCCGGACATCTGCGCCAGAACGTCACGGACAATGCTTTCAACTTGGCTTGCATTTAATTCCATACTCTTTTCCTCCTTTATATGATATGGAAGCTATCCGCCATCACACAGCGACGCTGTCTGGTAAAGCTACGCGCCGAGGTGATACCTTCGCCGGTCGGACCGGCAATCGTAAAGGTGGTATGACCCTCGCCGCCGAAGCCGATACCGGCATAAGACGGAGCGTTCTTCACAAAGATGGTGGTCTCAACCGCACGTGCGAAACGCGTCAGGTGATCCACATTCTTGGAATGCATATGAGCTGTGTGACGGTTGCCGTGCTCTGCCTTAACCGCAAGGTCAATCGCCTCGTCAATGTCGCGCACACGCACGATCGGCAGAATCGGCATCATCAACTCCTCTTGCACGAAGAGGTGGTTAAAATCGGTCTCGCAAATCAGACAACGCACACTGCTGTCGACCTTAACACCGATCTTAGACATCAGTACCGCTGCATCACGGCCGACACACTTACGGTTAATCACCTTGCGCGTCTTGCCGTCCTTACCCTTCTGATCCACCAGAACGATTGCTTCCAGTGCAGCCATCTGCTCACGGCTGAGAAGGTATGCACCGTTTTGGCGCATATAGTGAATGAGATCGTCTGCAATGTTATTAAACGCAAAGACCTCTTTTTCTGCAATGCAAGGAAGGTTATTATCAAAGGTACAACCATCAATAATATCCTTTGCTGCCTTGGGGATGTCCGCGGTATCATCGACGATAACGGGCGGATTACCCGCGCCGGCACCGATTGCCTTCTTGCCCGAGGACAGCACCGCGCGCACAACGCCGGGGCCGCCGGTGCAGACAAGCAGCTTAATCAGCGGATGCGACTGCATCACCGACGCACTTTCGAGGGTGGGCTTTGCCATCGAGCAAACCAACACCTCGGGGCCGCCTGCCGCTTTGGATGCACGGTTGACGAGGTCAACCGCATAGTTCGAAGTAGCGATAGCGTTCGGGTGAGGATTGAACACCACACCGTTGCCTGCCGCGATCATACCGATACTGTTACAGATGACGGTTTCACTCGGGTTGGTGCTGGGCGTAATGCTGCCGACCAAGCCAAACGGAGCCATCTCGATAAGGGTCAGTCCGTTATCACCCGTACGCGCCGTCGGCTGGATATCCTCGGTTCCGGGCGTTTTGTCCGCAACCAAAATATGCTTAGCCGTTTTATGATCGACGCGGCCCATACCCGTCTCCGCGACACCGATCTGCGCCATAATGGGCGCTTCCTCACGGGTCAAACGACGAATCTCGGTGATGATCTTCTCGCGCTGTTCAACGGTCATCGCACGCAATGCTTTATACCCTTCCTGAGTAGCCGCAATCGCCGTGTTCATATCCGTGAAGATGCCGATCAGCGCACGACCGCGATACTGGGTGCTGTCCCACTCCGCTTTCGCCTCGGTCGGCGCCGCGGATTTTTCGCCGGACACCGTACGCAGCACATTTTCAACGATCTGACTGATCTGGGCTTCGCTGATTTCCATCGCCATTCATATCAACTCCTTTTCAAAAAAATCCTTTGCATATTCGCCGAAGGCGGTATCCTGTTCAGCCGTGCCGCCGCTGACACCGAACCCTCCGACGATCACACCGTCCTTTGTCAGCGGCACACCGCCGCCAAAAATTACGATGCGTTGATTATTGGTAAACTGTATCCCATAAAGCGAACCGCCGGGTTGTGCCAGATGGCTGAGCTCATCCGTAGACATTTTGAGCGATACCGACGTAAAAGCCTTGTTCATCGCAATATCCACACTGGCGATAAAGGCATCGTCTGCACGAAGCATCGTTACCGGATTGCCACCGGCATCACACACCGCCGTCACAACCTTTACGCCATGCTGTGCCGCATATTGCCGTACTGCTTGGCACAAAGCCAGTGCCTTATCACAGAAGCCGTTTTCTGCCACCGTGACCGGTTGCTGTTTTACTGAGCAATCGCACAAACGAGCCAAGGCATACAGCAAATCCGACAGGCGATTGAGCCATGCCAGCATTTCGCGCGTAAAGCCGCCTGTTTGCGATGCCGCAACAGCGCTTCGCTCTGCCCGACGGGCGATCGTGCGTGCCACATCCAGTGCGGCGCCGCCGGCCGTACGTCCGGGAAGAACAAAGTTGAAACACTCTTCTTTATTCTCCGTCAGCGCATCAATGGCGCGTTCTAGCTGCGCAACCTTTTCGCGGTCAACATAGCGTTTTCCACCGGCAAGCTCCGCCGAAACGGAAAGAATGTCCTGCTGTAACTGCTCAACAATCGGCGCATGCTCCCCTACTTGACTTTTAGCTACGCCGAGCTGTGATGCCAACTCGTCCAGCGTGCCAAGCACATCGAAAATCGGGCTGCTTTTGGGAATATTCTGTCTTGTCAAGGTGCTGGCGCGACCGGTGTCGCCGTTCTTAGTATACAAACTCGTAACTGCCAACTCCTTTGATTAATCAGCCGCCGATCTGGCAACGCAGACCACTCTGCTGAGCTACGCTCAACAGCATCTGCATATGCTCATCTGTCGGTGGCAAAATATCGGGCAAGGTATATTCGCGACCGAGCCAAGTGTACTTATCCTGTCCCAGTCGATGGTACGGCAACAAGTGTAGTTCCTCGACGTTCGGCAGGGATGCCGCAAAACGGGCAATCGCACCGATCTCCTCAGGGGTATCATTAAACCCGGGGACGGTAGGAACACGGATAATCAGTTTCTTTGCATTAACCGCGATTTTCTTGGCGTTTTCCAACACAAGGTCGTTCGGATGCCCGATATAGGCCTCGTGCTTTGCCCGATCCATATGCTTAATGTCCATCAGATAAGTGTCCAAATTCGGCAACACCTTCGCGATGACATCGTCATAGGATGCAAAGGCTGTCGATTCGATCGCGGTGGTCAGTCCTTCGTCCTTCGCCGCTTTGAGCAGAGCGATGGCAAATTCCGGCTGGCTCAAACATTCGCCGCCCGACAGCGTCATTCCGCCGCCCGAGCGCCAGAAGAAATCGCGATCCTTCACGACCTCACGTATCACCTCGCCCACCGTCACATCACGGCCGATGATCTTGGGAACGCCACCGACTGTCATTGTCTGAATGTCGTAGCTCTGCATCTCAGGGTTACAACACCAGCGGCAACGAAAGCGACAGCCCTTCAAGAAAACGATGGTGCGAATACCGGGACCGTCGTGCAACGAAAAGCGCTGAATATCCGCAATTCGTCCGCGCACGTTCCGTACGTCTTGTTCCATTCCGTTCACCGCCGATCAAAAGCCTGCTTGCTCAGTGCGGCGGATAATATCATCCTGCAAGGAACGGGACAAGGTAGTGAACAGCGCACTGTAACCGGCTACGCGCACAACCAAGGATTTGTATTTCTCGGGATTCGCCTGCGCATCCAACAAGGTTTCACGGCTGACAACGTTAAACTGTACGTGGGAGCCCTTCTTATCAAAGAAGGTATGCACCAATGCCGCGAAGTTTTCCAGACCTGCTCGACCCGACAGAGCCGAGGGATGGAACTTCATATTGTACAGCGTGCCGTTGGAAGCATTGAAGTGATCCAAACGCGCAACCGAAGAAGCCGCCGCAGTGGGACCACTCGTATCCTTGCCTGCCGAGGGGGAAACACCGTCTGCCACCGGCTCATAAGCCAAGCGACCATCGGGCGTAGCGCCCGTCTGTGCGCCGAGCGGCACGTTTGCCGACACGGGATACAGACCTGCTTGGTAGGTGCCGCCACGCGGATTATCGTACTTCTCCACCGCATAGCTGTAACAACCGGCTGCACGGCGAGCATACACGTCTACCTCGGGAATGTCGTTACCAAATTTCGGCATCGCGTCAATTTCTGCCTTGATGCGCTGATACAGCTCACGTTCCGCTGCACTCGCGGTGTTGGCACTGACCAGCTTAGCAATCTGTGCCACCGTGGCCTCATCAACCTTATGACCGCCATCAACCAAGCCTTTGACGATCTCGGCAGTCACTCGTTCAACGTCAGCAGGCTCCACCGTGCCGAAACCAAAGTTATGGTCCAGAGCAGCCTTCAACTCCGCCATCGTGAACTTGTGCTTCTCGAACACCAGCTCTTTAATTGCGTAGAAGGCATCCGCCATATTTGCCACACCGAAGCCCTGCGGACCGGTAAAGTTGTAGACCGCACCGCCACACTGAGCCGGCAGACCTCGACCGATACAATCATCCACCATCGAGGACTCAAACGGCAAGGGGCAACGCTCCGCGTGCGCGACGTCAATCGCGTTATCCGCGTTGACCATCAGGCTGACGAGATATTCCGTCTGCTTCTGATAGGCTTCGAAGAACTCCTCGAAGGTGGTCATCTGTGTCACGTCGCCGGTGGGAATACCCACCATCTCACCGTCATCCATACCGTTGTGGAACACCAGCTCCACCACACGGCACATATTGAAGAACGCGGCATCGTGCCAACCCTCGGTCTTACCGGGGCACTGCGGTTCCACGCATCCGATGATGCAGTAGTTTCGCGCATCCTCGGTGGTCAGACCACGGCTGAGCAACGCGGGAATGATCACCTCGTCGTTGTAGTACGCGGGAAGACCGATACCGGTACGCGTCAATTCCGCTGCCTTGATACGAAGATCGTGCGGCGTGCCGTTCCATAAGCGGACCGACAGCGACGGACCGGGCAGCATCACGTGCATGGATGCCTGCAGACACATAAAGGACAAATCATTCGTGGCGTCCTTACCATTCTTATCCTGACCGCCGACGATAAGGTTCTGGAACATACTATAGCCCGCAAAACCTTCCGCAGAGGCGGCATCACGTACCTTACACAGATCGTTCAGCTTAACCCACACGCAGTCGATCAGCTCCTGTGCAAACTCAGGGGTGATGCGACCCGCATCCATATCCTTTATATAATAAGGATACATATATTGGTCAAAGCGACCGGGTGAAACCGAGTGACCGCTGGACTCCACCTGCAACAGCATCTGGACGAACCAGAAGGACTGGCAAGCCTCCCAGAAGTTCTGCGCACCGTTCTCCGGCACGCGGCGACAATTCTCCGCGATCTGCAGAAGCTCCTGCCGACGTTTGTCGTCGGAGCAAGCATTCGC
>JAZOCH010000123.1:0-7258 GCA_045596425.1 Acutalibacteraceae bacterium
GGTCACCTGCACGGGAGATACCTACGTTGACGACCATCACACGGTGGAGGACATCGGTATCTGCCTCGGCAAGGCGTGTGCCGAGGCGTTGGGTGATAAGCGCGGCATCGTGCGTTACGGTGATATCGCGTTGCCGATGGACGAGGCGCTGATTCTCGCGGCGGCGGATATCTCGGGTCGCGGCGGCTGTTATTACAGCCTCGACATCCCCACCGAAAAGGTGGGTACCTTTGATACCCAGCTCGGCAAGGAGTTTTTTGACGCCTTTGCACGCGAGGCCGGTGTGACACTGCACATCCGTCAGTTGGCTGGGGAGAATTCACACCACATTTTGGAGGGTGCGTTTAAGGCGGTTGCGCGCAGTCTGGCAAAGGCGGCGGCAATCAATGCGCAATACGCCGAGGAAATTCCGTCAACCAAGGGTGTGTTAGGATGATAGCAATTCTGGATTACGGCGTGGGCAACCTGTTTTCTCTGCGCTCGTCGCTCGAATGCATCGGGCAGCAGGTGATGGTCACCGCCGATAAAGACGAGATTCGTCGGGCGGATAAGCTCATTCTGCCCGGCGTCGGTGCGTTTGCCGATGCAGCAAAGAAACTGCGCGACAGCGGTCTTGACGAGGTGTTACGCGACGAGGCGGCACGCGGCAAGGATATTATGGGCATCTGTCTAGGTATGCAGATGCTGTTTGAGAAAAGTTATGAGTTTGGCGAATATGAGGGACTCGGTTTACTGAAAGGCGCGGTCGTGCCGATGCAAGGAGTTATCCCTGCCGAACTCAAAATTCCGCATATCGGCTGGAATGAACTGCATTTTGATAAGGCACACCCCTTGTTCCGCTACCTCAAAGAGGGCGATTGCGTGTATTTTGTTCATTCGTATTTCGCCACCGATTGTGCGGACAGCGTCATCGCTACCGCCGAATACGGCAAGGAGTTGACCGCGGCAGTGGCAAAGGGGAACGTGATGGGGTGTCAGTTCCATCCCGAAAAGAGCGGAGAAGTGGGGCTTAACATCCTGCGAGCTTTTTGTGAAGGAGCGAGTGTATGAAACCGAAAAAGGATAAACGCTTTATCGTCAAGCACACCCAAGGCGGTTTTTCGATGACGCAGACCGTACTGGTGGACAAGGAAACGGGTGTCAATTACCTGTATGTGGCGTCGGGTTACAGCGGCGGTCTGACGGTGCTGGTGGACGCGATGGGCAACCCCATTGTCACCCCGATTACGGAAGAGGAATGAACGTATGATTATTTTTCCTGCCATTGATTTGGTACAACAAAAGGCGGTGCGCCTGTTTAAGGGCGACTACGCCAATATGACCGTGTACAGCGACGACCCCGTCGCGGTGGCGAAGGATTTTGAAGCCGCCGGAGCGACGCACATCCATATGGTGGACCTCGAAGGCGCCAAGGACGGCACCACCCCCAACCTCGCCATTGTCGAGCGTGTGGCGAAGGAAACGTCGCTCAACGTCGAGATTGGCGGCGGTGTACGCGATATGGCGACGGTGGAGAAATACCTCGCTGTCGGGGTTGACCGTGTCATATTAGGCACAGCGGCGGTGACCGACGAGGCATTTTTGCGTGCCGCGGTGGAGAAATACGGCGAGCATATCGCCGTCGGCGCGGACGTCAAGGACGGTTTTGTCGCCATTAAGGGCTGGTTGGAGAAATCCGCCTACACCCTCCAACAGTTTATGGATAAGATGCAGAATATCGGTGTAAAAACGGTTATCTGCACCGATATTTCCAAAGACGGCGCGATGAAAGGCACCAACCGCGAGCTGTATCGAGCATTATCGCAAAAATACGCGATGAATATCGTCGCTTCGGGCGGTGTGTCCTCGATGGAGGACGTGCGCGCATTGCGTGAAATGGAGCTGTACGGCGCCATCATCGGTAAGGCGTACTACACGGGCGCGATCGACCTGCGCGAAGCAATCGAGGTGGCCGTATGATAACAAAACGCATTATTCCTTGCTTGGACGTCAAGGACGGACGAGTGGTAAAGGGAGTTAACTTTACAGGTCTTTCAGATGTGTCCTCGCCCGTGGAGCTGGCGGCGTATTATTCCCAAAACGGCGCGGATGAGCTGGTGTTCTACGATATTACCGCCTCGGCAGAGGGACGGGGATTGTTTACCGATATTTTGCGGCAGGTGGCAAGCACCATCTTTATTCCGTTGACTGTCGGTGGCGGCATCAATACGCTGGACGATTTTGACCGCGTGCTCAAATGCGGCGCGGATAAGGTCAGTGTCAATTCGGGCGCGATACGCAACCCCGAGCTGGTGCGCGAGGCGGCGCAGAAATACGGCAGTCAGTGCGTGGTGTTGTCTGCGGATGTCAAGCGTGTGGACGGCGAGTTTCGCGTGTTTGCCAAGGGTGGACGCGAGGATACGGGGATGGAAGCCATTAGCTGGATAAAGCGCTGTGTTGCGATGGGTGCCGGTGAGGTGGTGGTCAATTCCATCGACACCGACGGTGTAAAGCAGGGTTTTGACATCGAGATGCTGCGCGCGGTGTGCAATGCCGTCAACGTGCCGGTCATCGCCTCGGGCGGTGCCGGTTGTGCGGGAGATTTCGTGGACCTTTTCCACGCCATCCCCGATATTGACGCAGGACTGGCGGCATCGGTCTTTCATTTCGGGGAGATTGCCATCCCCGATTTAAAGCAGGAACTCAAAAACAATAACATTATAGTGAGGGTATGATTATGGTGGATATCAATACGCTGAAATTTGATAAGGACGGACTCATTCCGGCGGTGGTCGTGGATGCGATCACCAAGCAGGTGCTGACGGTTGCGTATATGAACAAGGAGAGCCTCGCCATCTCGATGGAGAAGGGGCTGACCTGTTTTTGGAGCCGTTCGCGGCAGGAGCTGTGGCTCAAAGGGGAGACCAGCGGTAACTACCAGCACATCGTATCCATCACCGCCGATTGCGACGGGGATGCGCTCGTGGTGATGGTGGAGAAGGAAGGTCCTGCCTGCCATCTCGGCACCGAGTCCTGCTTTTCTAACGAGCTGTGGCACAGCGATGAGCGGCAGGCGTTCAGCCTGCAAGGGCTGTACGACCTGCTCCAAGGTCGCAAGGCGGATAAGCCGGAGGGGTCGTATACCACCTATCTGTTTGAGAAGGGCATTGACAAGATTCTCAAAAAGGTGGGCGAGGAGTGCACCGAGGTGATTATTGCCGGAAAAGCGGACGATAAAAAGGAAACGATTTACGAGCTTGCCGACCTCGCTTACCACGCGATGGTGCTGATGGTGGAGATGGGCATTACCGTAGAGGACGTGCATAAGGAGC
Source organism: Acutalibacteraceae bacterium (assembly GCA_045596425.1). Classification (GTDB taxonomy): domain Bacteria; phylum Bacillota; class Clostridia; order Oscillospirales; family Acutalibacteraceae; genus UBA5905. Next base: position 3,312 of record JAZOCH010000123.1, read on the forward strand.
TTGCCTCCCGTCACGTCATCGACCACAAGGTCAAGCAGGAGAAGATGACTTGATCGGTGGATAAAAACCAACGAAAAAGCGATGGGGTTTTCCATCGCTTTTTTTGGGCAAAATTTTCGGAGATTTTTTCTCTGTTCCCATTGACAAATTTTTGACCGTGTGGTATAGTAGAGCAAGTGAAAAACCAATTTTTAAATCGGTACAGAGATGCCGGTAAGATTGTGCATAAGAGAACGAACGTGGGCAAGCTATATGTATGTCCGCAGTCTTATTGTATGAACAAGGATCTTGCCGGAATCGGCAAGATCTTTTTGGTTTATTGGAGGCTTTTATGACACCGAAAACCAGAATTATGGACGGGGCGGCGATGGAGCGTGCCGTCGGGCGAATCGCCCACGAGATATCTGAGCGCAACCAAGGTCTGGCGGACGTTTGCATCTTCGGCGTGAAGCGGCGCGGCGTGCCGCTGGCGGCGATGCTGTGTGAGCGCATCGAGCGTTTCTTTGATGTGCGCGTGCCGCTTGGGGAGCTGGACGTGACCATCCACCGCGACGACCTCACCGATGAGGATAAGCGTGCCAATGCCGGACAGAGTGACATCCCCTGCCCGATACAGGACAAGACGGTTATCATTGTGGATGACGTGTTGTTTACAGGACGTACCGCTCGCGCGGCACTGGAAACGGTGTTCACCTTCGGGCGTCCGCGCGCAGTGCAGTTTGTGGCGCTGATTGACCGCGGTCACCGCGAGCTGCCCTTGCGCCCCGATTACGTCGGTAAGAACGTGCCGACAGCCAAAAACGAAACGGTCCGTGTGCTGTACGGGGATACCGACAGCGAGGCGGGCGTATACATCTACACCGAATGGGAGAGGAGAGAGTGAGCATGCAGAAGATTACCCGTGAGCAGGCCCTGGTCATTCTGGCGGACAAGGGCTTACTGTCCCATTCTCCCGATTCAACGGTTATTTTACCCGGCCTTTGTGATGTGCACGTGCATTTCCGAGAGCCGGGCTTTTTGTATAAAGAAACGATGGCAAGCGGTTCACGTGCCGCGGCACGCGGCGGCTACACCGCGGTGTGCACGATGCCCAATCTTGCTCCCGTTCCCGACAGTGCCGAACATTTGCAGGTGCAGTTGGATGCCATTGAGAAGGATGCTTGCATCCGCGTGATACCCTACGGAGCCATCACCGTCGGGGAACGTGGCGAGAATTTGGCGGCGCTCGACGAGATGGCGGACAAGGTGTGCGCCTTCTCGGACGACGGCCGCGGCGTGCAAAGCGACGAGATGATGCACCGTGCGATGACCGAGGCAAAACGGCTTGGTAAGATCGTTGCCGCACATTGCGAGGTGAACGACCTGCTGCGCGGTGGGTATATCCACGACGGTGCGTACGCCGCCGCCCACGGTCACCGCGGAATATGCAGTGAGAGCGAGTGGGGACAGATTGCCCGTGACCTGCAACTTGCCAAGGAGATTGGTTGTGCCTATCACGTCTGCCACATCTCCACCAAGGAGAGTGTCGACCTCATCCGTCAGGCGAAAGCCGAGGGGGTGGACGTCACCTGCGAAACGGGACCGCACTACCTGACAATGTGCGATGAGGATTTGCAGGAGGACGGCCGTTTCAAGATGAATCCGCCGCTTCGCAGCCGCGAGGATCGCGACGCGCTCATTGAGGGCATCAAGGATGGCACCATCGATATGATTGCCACCGATCACGCGCCGCACAGCGCCGAGGAGAAGGCGCGCGGCTTGGAAAAGAGTGCGATGGGGGTCGTCGGTCTGGAAACCGCGTTCCCCGTGCTATATACCAAACTGGTGAAAACCGGCGTTATCACGATGGACAAGCTCATAGAACTAATGAGTGTAAACCCGAAAAAGCGGTTTGGCATCGACACGGGCGAGGATTTCGCTGTGTTCGAGCTGGCTACACCCTATACCATCGATCCCGAGGCGTTCCTCACGATGGGACGGGCTAGCCCCTTTACGGGGTGGGAGGTCTACGGCAAGTGCCTGATGACCGTCCATAACGGCAATATCGTATATTCTTTGTAATACATTAGGAGGCAAACAACATGGCTAAGAGAAACGATTTAAAGAAGATCATGATCATCGGCTCCGGTCCGATCGTTATCGGACAGGCGGCGGAGTTTGACTACGCAGGCACGCAGGCTTGCTTGGCGCTCAAAGAAGAGGGCTATGAGGTGGTGCTGTGCAACTCCAACCCTGCTACCATTATGACGGATACCTCCATTGCGGATAAGGTGTATATGGAGCCGCTGACGCTGGAATATATCGCAAAGATTTTGCGCTATGAGCGCCCCGATGCCATCGTTCCCGGTATCGGCGGACAGACGGGTCTTAATTTGGCGATGCAGCTCGAAAAGAAGGGCATCCTCAAAGAGTGCGGCGTGGAATTGCTCGGTACGAGCAGTGAGTCCATCGAGCGTGCCGAGGATCGCGAGATGTTTAAGGAGATGTGCCAGTCCATCGGTGAGCCGGTCATCCCCTCGGAGATTACGTACAGCCTCGAAGAGGCGCGTGAGGCGGCGGCACGCATCGGCTATCCCGTTGTGCTTCGTCCGGCGTTTACCCTCGGCGGTACGGGCGGCGGCTTCGCCTACAACGAGGATGACCTCAACGAGATCGGTGCGAACGCATTTAAGTTGTCGCCCGTGCATCAGGTGCTGATTGAGAAATCGGTCAAGGGCTATAAAGAGATTGAGTTTGAGGTTATGCGCGACTCCGCGGACAACGCCATCACCATCTGTGGTATGGAGAACGTTGATCCCGTCGGCGTGCATACGGGCGACTCCATTGTTGTGGCACCCATTCTGTCGCTCAATGACCACGACCTCAAAATGCTCAACGACAGCGCTATCAAGATTATCCGCGAACTGAAAATCGAGGGCGGCTGTAACGTGCAGTACGCGCTCAACCCCTATACCAGTGAATATTACCTTATCGAGGTCAACCCCCGCGTGTCGCGTTCTTCTGCGCTCGCGTCTAAGGCGAGCGGCTTCCCGATCGCGCGCGTGACCGCGAAGATCGCGGTCGGTATGACCCTTGACGAGATTCCCGTTGCGGGCGGCACCGCCGCCATCGAGCCGCAACTCGACTATATCGTGGCGAAGTTCCCGCGTTTCCCGTTTGATAAGTTCACCTCCGCGCCCAACACCCTCGGCACCCAGATGAAGGCGACGGGCGAAGTGATGGGTATCGGCTCTAACCTCGAGGAATGCTTCCTCAAATCGGTGCGCTCGCTCGAAACGGGTGTGGATCACTTCTATCACGCGAAATTCGACGGCAAGACGAAGGACGAGTTGCTCGCCTATATTGCCGAGAATAAGGACGATAACATCTACGCTATTACCCAATTGGTGCGCTTAGGGTTAACCACCGAGGAACTGCACAAGGCGACGATGATCACCCCCTTGTTCCTTGACAGCATCAAGCGTATTGTGGAGATGGAAAACACCCTGCGCGCCAACCGCGGCGATGAAATGACGTTGCGCGCGGCGAAAAAGATGGGCTTTGCCGATACGGTGATCGCCCGTCTGTGGAACACCGACGAGCTTGCGGTGTACGATCAGCGTAAAGCGGCGGGCATCATCCCCGTATTCCGTATGGTGGACACGATGCACACCGGTAAATATATCGCCTATCTCTACTCGTCCTACACGGGTGAGAACGATTCCCGCCTGACCGACAAGCGTAAGATCGTCGTGCTCGGCGCGGGTCCGATCCGCATCGGGCAGGGCGTGGAGTTTGACTATTCCACCGTCCATTCGGTGCAGACGATCAAAAAATCCGGCTACGAAGCCATCATTATCAACAACAACCCCGAGACGGTATCCACCGACTACACCACGGGCGATAAGCTCTATTTCGAGCCGCTGACGCCTGAGGACGTGATGGCGATCCTCGACTTCGAACAGCCC
>JAZOCH010000124.1:0-5985 GCA_045596425.1 Acutalibacteraceae bacterium
CCGGTATCGGCACCGCCCAGCGGTCACTGACCGAGAGCACCTCGCTCTTGCCCAGCATCAGTCTGGACGCGCCGAGCAAGGTCATCGGCTCCAACACCACCGCCTGCCTGCAATCCGGCGCGGTGTTCGGTAACGCGGCGATGCTCGACGGGATGAACGAGCGCATTATCGAGGAGCTGGGCTACGATGCCCCCGTCGTCGTGACGGGCGGACTGGGGCGGCAGATCGTGCCGCATTGCCGCCGTGCCGTCACCTACGTGGACGAGCTGCTGCTCGAAGGTCTGCGACTGATTTACGAGAAGAATCGAAAATAAGTCGCCAAGCCTCCCTAGTGTAAAGGGAGGTGGCAAAACCGTCAGGCTTTGACGGATGGATTGTCCTTTTAACAATCCCCCAGTCTGCCCTTCGGGCATCCAGCCCCCTTTGCACAAGGGGGCCTTATGAAACTTCGGAATTGCGACAGCAATTCGGGCACATCGCAACGCGAACCCCGACAATCGCCGTGCTTCGGCGATGTGCAACAATCCCCGTACACGTGTCGGTGAAGCGGACGCCTTCGGCGCCGCTATCCCATTTGGCTCGCGTACGGTTTATATAAATCGTCCGAAACGTTGTATTCAGTTGAAACGACAGTAAAGGAGTGTAGTACTTATGAAAATCCGTTCATCCACCCTGCGTTTGACACAAACCGCTATTTTGATCGCCTTGCTCATTGTTTGTGCTTGCGTGCCTCTGCGTACGCTGGGACTGGAAATCACTTTGAGCGTGATTCCCGTGGCTATTGGCGCCATCGTTCTCGGCCCCTCCTCCGGCGCTTTGCTCGGCGCTGTGTTCGGTCTGTGCAGTTTTGCCCAATGCTTCGGTTGGTTTTTCCCCAGCCCCTTTGGCGCGGCGTTGGTTGCCATTAACCCGTTTCTTGCCTTTTTGGTCTGCGTACCCACCAGAACGCTGATGGGGTTCTGTGCAGGCTGGATCTTTAAGGCCATGCAAAAGGCCGATCATTCCCAGTCCAAAATGCCGTCATTCACCGTGGCAAACCTTTCTGCCGCATTGCTTAACACCTTGTTTTTTATGTCCGCACTGATGATTCTGTTCGGGCAAAGCGAAATCATTCAAAATTTCCGTGTGCAAAGCGGTACGACAAACGTCCTGTCTTTCGTGCTTTGGTTTGTCGGCATTAATGGTCTGGTGGAAGCGTTGGTATCCTTCTTCCTTGGCACAGCGCTGTCAAAAACGTTGTTTGTTGCCATCAAGCGTCTAACCTGAGTTCATAAGCAAGCAAAAGCGCTGTCCGAAAACGGACAGCGCTTTTTTACAATAGCAAGGATAGCAGCAGCATCTCACGGGCTTTGCGGTACAGCGGCTCAAAATCCGCCAGCGGCAGGGGGTTGACACCGCGCCCCAACTCAATGGTGAACCCCGGTCGGTGAAAGCAAGAGATAAACCAATCCTTAAAGCCGCCGTGGCTTGCCATCCCCGTGGGATGGCTGACGGTGTAACCGCTTGCCGCCCCCAAAATCTGTGCAATCATACGGCTTTGCGGCGGTGTATGCTCGCCGTACTGCCAATAAATCTCCTCCCCTTGGCTGTGCAACGCCACCACGTGGCGAAACCCATACAGACGACAGATATCCGTCACCGCCCGTGTTTCCGGCTCACTTTCAGGGCCGTCGCCGCGATATTGCCGCGCACCGGCACGGTCTTTTCCGATTTTTTGCGCAAGGGCTTGCATTTCTTGCCATCCTGCGTTAAAATTATGGTTGATATCCACCCCACGGGCGTTTGCCTGCCACAGGCCGTGCGTATCGCCGCCCTGCTCGCGTACAAAGGCGGCGTAATCCTGCGCACTGTCGGAGCCGTGCAAGGCGATCTGCACCCCGTCGGGGTTGACCATCGGCAAAAAGAACACCTGCCGCCCTCGCAGAGCGCGGCTCATCGGGATGCCGCACAGCGACAGCCCACCCTTCACCGCCAGACACACCTCCTCGCACAGCCGCAGACACACCAGTGCGGTGAGCCATTCCTGCGCGTGAAACGCCGCGGCAATCAGCACGCGCTCGCCTGTCGGTTCGCCGAGCGGCGGTGTCAGCACCAACAGCGGCAGTTCGCGCCCGAGCAGGCTGTGTCCTGCCACCGCGCCGCGCAAAAACGGGTAACGCCCACACAGCGCGGTGCACAGACCGCGTATCGCGCCGTAATCGGTCATTTGTGCGCCCGTCAAGGTGTCCTGCCACACGATATCCACCGCCATCACCATCCAGTAAAGGAGTTTTTATGGAACTGCGTGAAACGCCACTCTCTGCCCGTTATGAATACGAGGGCAAAATCATTAATATGCGCGTCGATGAGGCACGTCTGCCCGACGGCTCCGTTGCCGCCCGTGAGGTGGTGGAGCATCCCGGCGGTGTCGGTGTCCTCGCCCTCACCGATGAGGGAGATGTATTGCTTGTGAAGCAATACCGTTACCCCTACGCGGAGATAACCACCGAGATTCCGGCAGGTAAGCGTGACCGCGGCGAGGATCCGCTCGAAACGGGCAAGCGCGAGCTTGCAGAGGAAACGGGCGCCACCGCCGACTGTTTTACCCCACTCGGCGTCGTGTACCCCACCCCCGGCTACTGCGATGAGATCATCCACCTCTATCTCGCCACCGGTCTGCACTTTGCCGAGATGCATCCCGACGAGGACGAATTCCTCGCCGTTGACCGACTGCCACTCGCCACACTGGTCGAGCGCGTGATGGCAGGGGACATCCCCGATGCCAAAACCCAAATCGCCGCGCTCAAAGCGTGGAAACTTACGGAGGGAAAATAACTATGCGTAATTCATCTGTCGAAAAACTGCTCTCAACCATCAATGGTATAAACGGCTTTTTGCTGGTAATCTCCACCCTGTTTCAGGTGCTGGCGCTGGTCGCCGGCGTGCTGCTCAACGAGCAGAATAACTTCGTTGAGAAATTCCCGTGGCTGGTACCCGTATGGACGGGCGCACTGGTCCTGCTGATCGTCACCTACATACTCATCGTCAAGCTCGAAAGCAAGTATCCGTGGCCGTCCATCGTCTTTGTCGGCGCCGTGGTCGGAGCATTCGGCGCACTGATGGTGGCGCTCGCTCTGTACAACGCTTTGCCCGGCCACCTCAACGCGTCGGGGGCAACGCAAGGTCTGACCGTATGGAAGCTGCTGTACCGCCATATCAGCTCCGTGCTGGTCGGTGTGCTTACCGCCATCGTGGCGGCAGTGCGTTGGCGCCAGTGCCGCTATGCCCGTAAAAAGGCCGCCGAAGAAGCTGCCAAATCGGCAGGCAGCACCATCGGACTGGACAGCTTTGCCGGCGATAACAGCGAATACGAAACACCCAAGAAGCTCAAACGCAGCCTGCGCGCCAAAGCCAAAGCGGAAGCCGAGAAAACAGACAAAACGGCGGACTAAGACAACCACTCATGCAATATCCACACCGCCGCCGTGGCGCCGCACCACAGCAGTAACACGGCAGTGTCCCATATTTGCGGTGTCAGGGTGAAGGTCAGCCCCAATATGACCGCCCCCATACCGCCCACACAACCGATTTGTCCCCGACGCCGATACCGGTGTCGGGGCTTTTGGCAACGGGCGTAACGCGCCCACCGCCACACGCCATAGGCGGCAAGCACCCCGCCGCCCAACATTGCCACCTCATTCATTCTCGCGCACACCTCTCATACGATATATATACGCGCGAGCGACCGAATATACCCGAAAGGAGAAAGACCGTGGGACAATTCACCTATACCGTGCCGTCCGACTACGACGGCGAAATGCTGCAAACCTTTTTGCGCCGCGCCTGCGGCCTTTCGTGGCGGATGGTGGTCAAGCTCAAACGCGTCGAAAACGGGATGACCGTGGACGGCGTGCAAAAACGCTCCATCGACCGTATTACGGCAGGGCAAACGGTGGTTATTACGATGCCCGACGATGCCGTACGCATCGAAAGGGCGGATATGCCGCTGGCGGTTGCCTACGAGGACGACCATCTGCTTATCATCAACAAGCCGCCCTATCTGGCGGTGCATCCGTCCGCAGGCAAGCCGGAACCTACCCTCGCCAACGCGGTGGTGGGGTATTTTGAACGGCAGGGCACGCCGCTGTCCTTTCGCCCGACCAACCGCCTTGACCGCAACACCTCGGGGCTGCTGCTCGCCGCCAAAAGTCCGCACATCGCCTATGCGCTGGCGCAAAAGCCGCAGAAGGTGTACCTCGCCATCGTGCTCGGTGCGCTGACGGGGGAGGGAACCATCGACCAACCCATCCGCGTACGCGAGGGGAGCTGTATCACCCGTGAGGTCGGCGAAGGAGGCAAGGACAGCATCACCCACTGGCAAAGCCTCGGTACCGACGGAGAAATCTCGCTCGTTCGGGTGGTGCTGGAAACAGGGCGCACCCACCAAATACGCGTGCATCTGTCGTGGTTGGGGTATCCGCTGGTCGGGGATACCATGTACGGCACCGACGAACACTATTTGCCGCGCCACGGCCTGCACTGCGCGCGTATGACGCTCACCCACCCCGTCAGCGGCGAAGAAGTGGCGGTCAACGCCCCCGTGCCTGCCGATATGCGCGACCTGCTGGGCGCACACGGCCTATGGAACGATGCATACGATAGGATGGAATAAAAACACTCCGCAAACCCGTAAAGGCTCGCGGAGTGTTTTTTCTTGATTGTGATTGTTATCCCTCAACGAACAACTCGTAATCACCGTCGCGCAGGACGGCAACCAGTTGGTCCTCGGTTTGGATGCGCTGCGCGCACGCGATACCTGCCAATCCGCGCGAATCCGCCGCGTGGGCATCCGAGCCGGCAATTTCGATAAGCCCGTGTTTTTCCGCAAAGGCTTGCGCGCGCATATTCGACAAATCGTCGTTACAGGCGTTGTGCACCTCGACACCGTCCAGCAGGTCGGCAGGAAGCTCCTCCCACGGTGCGCGAATATAATCCCGTACGCGGAACGGGTGCGCCTGCACCACCAAGCCGCCCTCGGCACGCACCAGTGCGCAAAGGGTCACCAAGTCGGCATCGCGCAGTTCGGGGTGCGCGTACAAAAATGCCGGCGTGATGCCGTAAATGAGCACCTCTTTGCCGCCGCCGACACCCTCCTCGATGCCGAACAGCACGTCAAAATCCAACCGTTCCCCCACCGCCTTTGCCTGCTCGTAGGCTTGCTCATACGGGCGGACGAAATCCTCCCACGCCTGATGGCGGCGCACAGCGGTGTTGCCGTGGTAAAAGTGGTCGGTAAGCACCATCCCTGCATAGCCTGCCGCTTTAAGTCCGCGCACGACCTGCTCGGGCGTTTCGTGCGCGCACGCACTGACGGACGAGGTGTGCTGGTGCATTTCATACAGATACATAACGCCGATTTCTCCTTTGGTTCAATACTAATATTATACTGACCGAAAAAAGGATTGTCAATCCGTCAAACCTGTGGTAATCTAGAAAAACGAGGTGATACGATGAAACCCATTCGCGCGGTGCTGTTCGATTTGGACGGCACGTTGCTCAACACGTTGGATAACATTACCGCGGCGGTCAACCACACGCTCGCCGCCTACGCGATGCCCCTGCGCACCGGCGCCGAGGTGCGCTCTTTTGTCGGTAACGGAGTGGTCAGCCTGATTGCCCGTGCGGTGCCCGACGGCACCGACGAGGAAACCGTGCAACGGGTGCTGGCGGATTTTCGCGTATACTACGCCGCCCACACCCTTGACCTGACCGCGCCGTATGACGGCATTTTATCGGCGCTTGCACGGTTGCAGGCGGCAGGTATCTCGATGGCGATCGTGTCCAACAAGCCGGACATCTCGGTGGAGGCGCTGCGACAGCATTTCTTTGCGGAGTATATCGACGTGGCGCTCGGGGACAGTCCCGACCGTCCGCGCAAGCCTGCACCCGATGCCCCACGGCTGGCGCTCGCACGCCTCGGCGTGCCTGCCGAAGAGGCGGTGTTCG
>JAZOCH010000125.1:0-3170 GCA_045596425.1 Acutalibacteraceae bacterium
GACATAGTGGGTCAGGATGCCGGCGGCGTTGATCTTCTCGAAGAAGTAGATGGACATACGCAGGTTGACGTCGCCCACGCCCTCGATGGTCAGACCAAGTCGGAGGCCAAGCGGTCTTAGGAAGACAACCACTGGATTCAACTCCTTGGCTCACAGAACGACATGGCTACGATCCGACTTGAATTCCGTCGGTCTGACCATCGAGGGCGTGGGCGACGTCAACCTGCGTATGTCCATCTACTTCTTCGAGAAGATCAACGCCGCCGGCATCCTGACCCACTATGTCAGTGCCGACCTCGCGAACACCACGATGGAGGTTCTCCCCGCGAAGGTGTTCGGTAAGGGTCTGGAAGTTATCTGCCGCTATAAGGCGGTTGGCTCCTTCTATCGTCGCTATTCCGACTATTGCGAGGAGGGACAGGATCTGCCCGCCTACGTTGAGACCACGTTCAAGAATGACGAAAAGGGCGATCCGCTGGTCACCAAGGACGGTCTGGTCGATCTCGGCGTGATGACCGCTCAGCAGTACGACGATCTGAAGGATATGACCCAGAAGATCACCAAGATCGTTGCCGACGACCTTAAGGAGAAAGGTCTGGATATGTACGACATCAAGTTCGAGTTCGGCTATGATGCCGACGGCAACGTGATGCTCATCGACGAGATCGCGTCCGGCAATATGCGCGTATATAAGAACGGCGAGTACGTCGATCCGATGACGCTCAACGGGCTGTTCTTCGCGTAATTTGTTGCGTTATTTAGAAATTCACTTTTCCTAGAGAGGGGTACACCATGGGAGGCTTTTTTGGCATCGTTTCCGAACATGACTGTATGGAAGACGTGTTCTTCGGCGTGGATTATCATTCCCATATGGGGACAAAGCGCGCGGGTCTGGCGGCGTATGACGCCGCGATCGGTCTGCAACGCAAGATCCACAATATCGAGAACGCCCCCTTCCGCACCAAGTTTTCGGGAATATTCGATGAGATGGAGGGTACGTCGGCGATCGGCTGTATCAGCGATGCCGATCCGCAGCCGATGCTCATCCGCTCGCATCTCGGCACCTATGCGATCAGCACCATCGGCATCATCAACAACGCCGATGAACTCATCGATCAGTATCTCGGTCAGGTCGGCACGCATTTCGATGCGATGACGGGCGGACGGGTCAACTCCACCGAACTGGTGGCGGCACTCATTAACGAGAAACGCGACTTTGTCGAGGGTATCCGCTTTGTGCAAGAGGTGGTGGACGGCACCGCCGCGGTGCTCATTCTGCGGCAGGATGGCTCCATCATCGTTGCGCGGGACAAGCTCGGTCGTTTGCCGTTGCAGATCGGTCGCCGTGACAAGGATTACAGCGTGTCGCTCGAATCCTTTGCCGCACTCAAACTCGGTTTTGAGCCGGAGCGCGAACTCGGTCCCGGCGAGATCGTGGAATTGACGGTCGGCGGTCTGCATCAGCTTGCCGCACCGGGAGAGAAGAAACGCATCTGCTCCTTCCTCTGGAGCTACTACGGCTATCCCACCTCGGATTATGAGGGTATCAACGTCGAAACGATGCGTTATCGCAACGGTGCGATCTTAGCCAAGCAGGATAAAGAGAACGGTCTTGCGCAGGAGCTCGACTACGTCGGCGGTGTGCCGGATTCGGGCACCCCTCACGCGATCGGCTATGCCAACGAGAGCGGCGTGCCTTTTGCGCGGGCGTTCATCAAGTATACCCCCACCTGGTCACGCAGTTTCACCCCGACCAAGCAGTCGGACCGCAACCGCATCGCTAAGATGAAGCAGATTCCCGTGCACGACCTCATCAAGGATAAAAACCTGTTGTTCGTGGACGACTCCATCGTGCGCGGAACACAGCTCAAGGAAACGGTGGATTTCCTCTACGAGAACGGTGCCAAGGCGGTGCATATGCGCTCTGCTTGCCCGCCGATTATGTACAATTGCAAATTTCTCAACTTTTCCCGCAACCGCAGTGAGATGGATCTCATTGCGCGGCGGGTGGTGATGGAGCTGGAGGGAGAAGAGGGCTTTGCCCATCTCGACGAATACAGCGATTCCACCACCGAGCGCGGCAAGAACCTGCGCCGCGCCATTTGCGAACGGTTTAATTTCGCATCGCTCGATTTCCAATCGCTTGACGGCGTGATCCAAGCCATTGGTCTGCCGGAATGTGAACTGTGCACCTACTGCTGGAACGGCAAAGAATAAAGAACGGATCAGAAACGAAAGGGGTTTCCTACTATGCACGAAATTTCCAAATCCGAGAGCTATGCCGCTGCCGGCGTAGATATCACCGCCGGCTACAAGTCGGTCGAACTGATGAAAAAACATATCAGCCGTACCAAGAACGCGGGCTGTCTGGATGACGTCGGCGGATTCGGCGGTTGCTTCGGTCTTGATCTGACGGGCATCACCGAGCCTGTGCTGGTGTCAGGCACCGACGGTTGCGGCACGAAGGTGAAGCTTGCCATTCTGATGGACAAGCACGACACCATCGGCATCGACGCGGTCGCGATGTGCGTGAACGACATCATCTGCTGCGGTGCGAAGCCGCTGTTCTTCCTCGACTATATCGCCTGCGGCAAGAACTTCCCTGAGAAGATCGCCGAGATCGTCGGCGGTGTCGCGGAAGGTTGTGTGCAGTCGGGCGCGGCACTCATCGGCGGCGAGACCGCCGAGCACCCCGGTCTGATGCCGGCGGAGGATTATGACCTTGCGGGCTATTGCACCGGTATCGTGGACAAGTCCAAGATCATCGACAACAAGACGATGGCGGCGGGGGATGTGGTCATCGCTCTGCCCTCGACGGGTATCCACTCCAACGGCTTCTCTCTCTGCCGTAAGGTGTTTGACATTGACAACAACAACCCCGAACTGTACGTGGCGCGCGAGGAGCTCGGCGGGCGTACCATTGCGGAGGCTCTGCTGACCCCCACCCGCATCTATGTGAAGAGCGTGCTCGCTCTGCTCGAGCAGGTAAAGGTCAAGGGCATCTCCCACATCACGGGCGGTGGCTTCTATGAGAACATTCCGCGCAGCATCCCTGAGGGTCTCGGTGCGAAGATCGACAAGTCTGCGGTGCGCGTGTTGCCCATCTTTGATCTCATTGCGAAGTGGGGCAACATCCCTGAGCGCGATATGTACAACACCTACAATATGGG
>JAZOCH010000126.1:0-8837 GCA_045596425.1 Acutalibacteraceae bacterium
CATTGTATCTTGCACCGAAATCGGGGATGCTATCCCTGTCAAGTGACGCTTTATGAGATGAATCTCTACGGCGACGATCCATAACGGAATAACCAAAAAAAGAGCCGCGTGAACAATTCGTTCACGCGGCTCTTTTCGGTATTATTTAAGATTCGGCATCGGCTTCGTTGCTGTTTTCCGGTGTATCCGACGAATCCTCCGGCAATTCCTCTGATGGTTCTTCCTCTGAGGAATCGGGATTTTCTTCCACGGTAGGCTGGACATAGCTGACACGCAGGGTGACGGTGTCGCCCTTTTTGAGCTCGGTGCCGGCAACGGGGTCGGTGCTCTCAACGTAGCCGTAAGGCAGGTCGGAGACCATAAGCTGGTCGACCACGACTTTGAGACCGGCTAATTCCAGATATTTACGCGCTTGGGCTTCGGTATATCCCTCGGCTCGGAAATCGATCACCGTCACCTTGTCGGGACCACTGCTGATAACGACGGTAATGGTCGCGCCTTTATCGACATTGGTGCCGGGCTCGGGATCCTGCGAGAGAATGGTGCCGGCAGGCTTGTCGTTGCTCTCCTGCTGTTCGTTGACAATAACGAAATCACGGTAAGCCTTTTGGTTGCGCACTTCATAGAAATCCTTATTCACCAAATCGGGGACAGAGTATTTTACGGGTGCCTTCGTGGTGGTTGTGGTGGTGGTAAGCTCCGGCAGGCTGACGGGCGGTTCGCTGGTGTCGCCGTCGCGGTCACCGCCGAGCAATAACAGCACCACGGCGAGGACGACCAGCAGTGCCGCCAGCACCGAGCCGAACACGATAAGCATGGTACGTGTCTGACGGCTCATTTTAGAGGGCTTTGCGACGGGTGCCTCGTCCTCATCGAGCAGGGCGGATACGTTCGGCTCCATCGAAATCTGGCGGTGGAACTTCTCCACCTTTGCGGTACGCTCCTCGGGGTTGACTTGCAGGGCGTTGAACAGCGCCACACATACCTGCTGGGTCAGCTCCTCGGCGATTTCCGCGGACATAAACAGGTCGTCGGAGTCCTCGGCGCGGTTGTTGCCGGCAGGCGGCTCGTTACCCGTCACGGTACGGAACACCGTCGCGGCGATGCCGTAAACGTCGGTTGCCTCGTCCACAAGGCGGTCAAACTCATACTGCTCGGGCGCAGCGTAGCCCGTCGCCAAACGGGGTTGCAGGTCACTGCCCACCCGACGGGCAGCGGCGATGGAGAAGCCGCGCAGATGCGGCTTGCCGTCCTCGCTGATGAGGATGTTGTCGGGGCAGATGGCGAGATGGTGGATGCCCGTGGCGGCAAGCTGTTCGATGCCGGTCATCAGCGACATAAACAGCGGACGCGCCTCCGACCACGGGATGCGACCGCCTGCACGTTCCAGCTTCTTGGTCAGCGTTTCGCCGGCGCAGTAGTCGGACACCGCATAGCAGGTGCCGTTTTCTTCAAAAATATCGTAGACGGGGATGATGTTGGGCAGGTCTTTTGCGCGCGCAAGGCCGCGCATCAGCGCGTGGAACGCCTTCTGATAATCGGCGTACACGTTTTCGCATCCGCCGAGGGGCGCCACCTGCCCGTCCTCGGTGCGTTCGCACAAGGTGGAGGGGAAATACTCCTGAATAAAGCAAGGCTCTTTGAGCGTTTTGTCGTAGCCGAGATAGAACAGGCTGTCACCGCCCTCGCCCAACAGACGACCGACGGCGTAGTGTCCCTGCAACTCGGCGGCAATGCCGAGGGCGTTAGCAGGGTTTTTGCTGTCGGCGGAGAAACCGCAGATGCGGCACACCTCGTCAGCATCGGGCATCGGATGTAAGCATCCCAAACAAATTTTAGCCATAAAGAAAACCTCCCAAGGTTATTTCATATTGCGGTGGCGAATGAGCTGGCGGATGTCGTCTCCGACACACAATAGCGGCTCAAATCCGCCCGTAATGCGGCTGGCGATCTGCTCGCCGTAGCGTGCGGCGATCGCCGAGTGGCTGAGATTGGTGCTGATGACGGTTGGCATACCCTCCAACAGACGGGCGTTGAGGATATTGTACAGACACACCCGATTGAAGGGGCTGTCAAATTCCATTCCAAGGTCATCGAGGATGAGCAGGTCACAGGCGATAAGCTGGGTTTCGCTGTCTCCCTCGGAGCGACCAAAATGCTCGCTTTCGAGCTTGCGCAACAGCGGCTGAATCGAGCCGTAGATGACGTTGTACCCTTGCTCGGTCACCTGCTTGGCGATGGCGAGGGAGAGATGCGTCTTGCCCGTGCCCGTCGAGCCGCTTAGCAGTAGGCTGGGTGCATCAAGGGAGAATGCGGCGGCATACTCGCGGCAATAGCGGATAATATCCTGCATTTGTTCGCGCGGAGAAACGCCTAAGCGTTCGTCTACGTTATCCGAATAATACACCGCGGACATATCGTCGAAATCGGTGAGCTTCATCGCGGACAGACCGGACAGACGGCGGCACGCCTCCTCGCGCAACACCTGCTGGTAGCAGGTGCACACCCTGCCGTCGGCATAGCCCGTATCCTCACAGCGCGGACAGGTGTATTGCGGCGCGAGAGAATTCTGCTTGTAGCCGGCGGTATGCAGGATGGAGGCGAGCTCCTCTTGCAGGGCGAGATTTTGTTGCCGTATGCGCTCAACCTCGGCCGTATCGCCGGCGAGAATGGCACGGGTGACCTCGGGCAAAGCGGTGGTCAACTCGCGTTCAATGTCGCGAATACGGGGGAATTGGTTATGTAGACGGGTGCGCAACGCCTCGGCGTCGGTGAGCGCCGTTTGACGGCGCTGTTCGAGTCGCTCGCGTGCGGCTTGCACCACTTGCGGATCGTAAGCCATAGGGAAAAGCCTCCTATGCGGTTATTTTTTCTCGGTTGCCTTGAATTTGGGACGGTAGCGCAACAAATCGCGTTCAAACTCTTCGAGGTGTAGACCGCTTTGCTCGGGGTTGGTGGCGGCGACACCCTTTTTCTTGGCAGGCTGGGGCGTGGGGTGCTTGTCGGGGCGGTCAATGCCCTCGGCAAACCACTGTTCCAGTATCTTATCCATATAGGTATAAAATGACGGGGTCATTTTTTCAATCTTTTCACGCGTGATATCCGCCGCTTTGAGCAGCATCGCGTCGCTAAACTGCCATTGCAACAGCCACTTTTCCGCCAACTGCTGTTGGGTGGTGTTCAGCGGCTTTGGCGCGGCGAGCAGGCGCTCTATCTGTTCACCGGCATTGCGGCAGGCATCGAGATAGCGGATATGCTCATCCACCGCACCGATGGAAGCGATGTCGCGGTCATACCAGTCAAGGGCGAGCTTTTCCACGTACCGCATATTGCCCTTGCCGATGGATACCGCGTAGGCGATCTCCATGAGAATAACCTCCATCGGCAGACCGACGGTGTCGTGCAGGTACAAGAGGGTAGCGGTGTCGCTGTGGCCGATGGCCTTGCCCAAACGGGCGGAAGCCGCCTCCACCAAGGTGGAGAATTGCGGATGGGATTTCTGGTATTGGATGACCTCTTTAAGTAACGGCTTGACCGCGGCAGGACGTGCCGACGGCACGGACACGGGTTCGGCGGCAGCAGTGGGCGCGTCGTTGCCGACGAGGATACCCTTATCCACCCAAAAGCGCAGACATCCCTCGCACTCCTCTGCCGACAGCCCTACCTGTGCGGCACAGGCGGCGGCGTCCCAAGATTGCTGACGGGAGAACCATAACAGCACCCGTAACTGCTCGGCATTGGCGAGCGACAGGCACTCATCCGCCACGGCGTTTGGCAATGCAAACACGCCGCGCAGAGCGGTATCACTCCAACGATAGTCCATCGGTTCTCCCTCCTTTAACCATAATTATAATTAGTGTAGCATATTTTTTTCGTGGGCGCAAGTGGGGAGCGTAAATTTCGTCGATAAAAACGGTGGCTCACCGTAAACGGGTGAGCCACCGAAAATTTATTTATGAATTATTTGGTTGCCGTGAAAACGTCGCCTGCTTTGACCTTGATGGATAAAGCGTTGGACACCACCTTGGCGGTGTTTTCCGCGGTACGGGTAAGCACCAGCGTCTTGCCGTCTTCGGCGACACAGGTGATGGTGTTATCCTTCTCGGTGACGGAGGTGAAGGGGTCCGCGCCGCCCGCGCCGGTATACCACTGAATGCCTTCGAATTCGAAATCCGGCTTTTCCTTATCGCGCTGGTCGGGGGGCACCATATCCTCGTAGGGGCTGGAGGTCGCCTGACCGCAGCGAAGGTCGCCGTCAGTCATCACCAGCGTGTAGGTGTGGCAGAACTTGCCGCCGTCCTCGAAGGCGACGCGGAACTGCCAGTCGTGCGACTTAAAGGCGGAATAGGACGCCTTGGTCGTGGTGGTGGTCGTAGGCTTTTTGGTCGTGGTAGTTGTGGTGGGCTTCGCCGTGGTGGTCGTCGTGGTCGTCTCGGTCGTGGTAGTCGTGGTGGTGGATTCGGTGGTGGTGGTCGCATCCGCGCCGAGGTCGATCAGCACGTAGGTGCTGAAATGGGTCAGCTCAGCAACGATGGTGCGCGCACTCGCATCGACGGTGCCGGTGATCTCCTCGGTGGTGCCGTCGTACGCGACGTAGAGGATCTTGACGTTGTTGCTGTAATCCTCGGGGATGCGGAAGGTAACGGCGAGCTTGCCGTTGGGCTGGACCTTTACCTCGTCCTTGACGGCGTTGAATTCAAACACGGTGAACTTCTTCGCCACGGGGGCGACCGCAGTCTTGGCGCGCTCGTACACAGCACCGGCGGTGACTTGTTCGGCGGTGACCTTGGTACCCTCCTCGAACACCTTGTCGTCGGCGGTGAACGCCACGGCGCCGGCCTCAACGGCATCCGTCACGGCAGGGGTGGAGGAAGCATCCGGTTCATCGCCCTTGTTACAGCCGACAAACGCCGACAGCATCAGCAGAATCAGTGCTATTACCAACAGTTTTTTCATATTAACACACTCCTCGCTATTTATGTAATTTCATTATAATACGCTCATTCATAAATGTCAAATTGACAAAAACACTTGACAAATCACGCAAAAAGGCGTATGCTCATGCTTGCAGTGTGGCGATACTAGTTAGCGGCACTGTAAAAATAATTTAATAGAGCAAACAAGGGGTGCTGCGTGTCACGCAAGTGAGGACGCGGCTGAGAGGGCGAACGCCTAACCCTAGGACCTGATCCGGGTAATACCGGCGGAGGGATGTTTTATACATACGCGGCACGTATTGTCGCGGTCAGCCTTCGTCGACGACGAGGGCTTTTTTGTTTGCTCCAAAAAAGGAGAGAAAAGTCAAATGAAACAAAAATCATCCGTTTTGCGCCTTGTCGAAGGCGCGTTGCTCATCGCCGTGGCGACGGTGTTGAGCATGGTCAAGCTGCTTGACCTGCCGTACGGCGGCAGTGTGACGGCGTGCAGTGCGTTGCCCGTGTTGCTCATCGGGTACCGTCACGGTATCAAGTTCGGCGTGTTTGCCGGCTTTGTGTATTCGCTGCTGCAACTGTTGCTGGGGATGAACACGCTGTCGTATTTTTTTTCCACTCCGTTATCGGTGGTCGCCATTATCCTGCTGGATTACGTGCTGGCGTTCGCGGTTCTGGGGCTTGGCGGTGTGTTCCGTCGCGAAGGCAGACCGCAGGGGCAGGCGCTGGTGTCGGCGGCACTGCTTGCTTCGACACTGCGTTACATTTGCCACGTCATTTCGGGCTGTACGGTGTGGGCAGGCTTATCCATCCCGACCGAGGCGGCACTGCTCTATTCGCTGGCGTATAACGCGACCTATATGCTGCCCGAAACGCTGGTCACGGCACTCGGCGCGTGGTATCTGTCGCGCGCGCTGGACGTCGGCGGCGAGCGACTGTCCCGTGTGACGCCACAAGGAATGACGGGGCGTGCCTTTGCACTCGGCTTGTGCGCCAAGGGCGCGCTGTGTGCGGCGGCGGTGACGGACATCGTACTGGTGTTCCGCCATCTGCAAGACGGTGAAACGGGGGATTTCCTCATCACAGGCTTGGCACAGGTCAATTGGCTGTGTGTCGGGGTGGTTTCCGCCGTCGGCATCGGACTGTTCGTTGTGCTGGAACTGGCAGCCAAAGCGCACAAAAAGAAATAACGACTGCTGTTCAAAAAACAGGCTTGACCGTGTGGTCAGGCCTGTTTTTTTTTGCATAAAAAGCTCTTTTCGCGCCGCTTCACGCAAATTCCGCTGAAAATGTAAGTTTTTCGACAAAATATGGCAGAAAATTGGAATATTCCTTGACTTTTCGCACAAAATTCTGTAAAATTATACATAACTATTATGGAGTTTTGTCGAAAACTCGCAGGAGGATACGCATGAAAAGAATATTTAGCCTTCTGGCGGTGTCGGCGATGGTGGTTGCGCTGTTGTCGACGGCGTTTTCCGTGCAAGTTGCGGCCGCGGAAGACGCGCAAAAGACCAGAGCCATTGCCATCGTGTTCGATAACTCGGGTTCGATGTATATGAGAAACACCGGGGACGTGGATGAGAGCAGTCGTATGGCGTGGTGTCGTGCCACCTATGCGATGGAGGTCTTCGCCACGACGATGAACAAGAACGACGAGCTGACCATCTACCCGATGCACCCGATTGAGGTCAACGGGAAGAGTTACAGCTCCACTGCGCCGCTGAAAATCACGCAGGCAAACGCCAAGGACATTCGCGCAATTTACACGCCAAATCCGCTCGGCACCCCGATTGAAACTATTGAGGCGGCACGTAAGGGCTTAGCGACATCCGCAAAGGATGAGAAGTGGCTTATCGTACTCACCGACGGTGCTTCGTTTTACAAAAACAACGTTGACTTAAAAGAAAAGACGGTACAGGAGCTTAACAAGGCGTTAACCACCTGCCGCAAGGAGGTCAACGTGGCGTACCTCGGCATCGGCGTGGAGGCGGCGTTGCCGTCAAAGGTGGATGGCAGCAACCAGTATTTGTGTGACAAAGCAAAGGACAGTACCGCCGTGCTGGAAAAACTCACGCAGATGTGCAACGCCATCTTTGGGCGTGACACCCTGCCGGTGGAGCTTGGCACGAACAAGATTTCCTTTGACGTGTCAATGAAAAAGCTTATCCTGTTTGTGCAGGGCACCGATATTGCGGACGTAAAGCTCGGCAATGCCAAACCGACCGATACCGCCCAACTCAAATATGCCGAGAAAGGCGGCGGCAAACGATTGGCCGACAAGTTTCGTATCGACAAGAGCCTGCAAGGGGTGATGCTGACCTACGGCGCGCTGGATGCCGGAGATTACACCCTCAGCTTTAAAGGCTCCGCCACCAGCATTGTGGCGTATTACGAGCCGAACGTCGACCTGAAAGTGGTGCTGCGCGATGCGGAGGGCACCACCGTGACGGGCGACAGCGAGCTTAATGCCGGCGCCTACACGATGGAATTCGGGCTGGTGGATAAGGATGGCAAGTCCACGAAGTCACCGTTGCTCGGCAAGGTATCGTATCTCGTGGAATACGCCATCAACGGCGAGAAAAAGACCGCCCAATCGGACGGCAACGGAAACGTTTCGATTGAACTGCAACACAACGACACCTTTGATGCCACCTTTACCGTAACCTACCTCAGCGGCTACACCATCCGCCGCACGGGATTGGATCTCGGCTGGCCGCAGGGCGGTTTCCGCACATTGCCGCCGCCGGCAGGTAAATTGGAGATGACCATCGGCAACGGCCCCGACAACCTAAATATCACCGAGCTGGACAAGACGGGCCGCTATCCCTTACAGTTCGTGTATGAAAATGAACCGCTGTCGGCAGACAAGCTCGGCCGCCTGACCATCAATCCGTCAATCGAGGGCGGCAACGCGACCTGCAAGGTGGTCAAGGAAGCGGACGGCTATTATTTGACGGTGGGAGCCGAATCGTTGAAGGAATTGAAGGAAGGCACCTACACCGTGACGGTGAGTGCCATCTACACCACGCAGGACAACTTAAAAAGTAATAAAGCTTCCGCGAAGAAGCGGCTTTCCATCGTGGATAACAGCGGCAAGCTGGAAATGGCGGTGGAGGTACCGCAGGATTATTACCAGATATCCAAGCTCAAAGACGGCAAGCCCTTACGCGTGAATCTGACGATGAACGGGAAGGCGTTGACGGAACAACAGCATAAAGATTTGCAATGGACCGTGGACGACGACGGACTTAAACTGATAACCGAACGGGTGGAGGGACAATCCGCCTACACGGTGCGCATCGACCCCGACAGTCAGCCCAAGGGCGCGCGGTATAACCTGTCATTCAACGCCAAGACCAAGAATGAGATCGGACGCGAGGTTGCGGCACAGGACGTGGCGTCCATTCAGGTGCGCAAGCTGTCTGCGCTGTGGCGCACGCTGTTGCCGTTAATTGTAATTTTCGTCTTAGCGTTGCTGGTTACGCTGTTTATGCGGCAGAAGGTGCTGCCCAACAGCGTGGAGGTCGCCAACGTCGTGTATACGGTGGGCGGACAGCACAGCAAGAACCACAAAGCACGGGTGGATTTTTCCGGCAAGCGTAAAAAGCAGGGATCGTTGACCATCACCCCGCCGCCGCATGCGGTCAAACAGGCAAATTGCGGTGTGACGATGCAGCTCAAAGCGAAATCGCGCCGCTATGTCAAATCCTCCAATCGCGAGGTGATCGTCACCGAGATCCTGCCCACCGCCCCCGTTAGAGCCACCAAGTAGTCCTGCGGCTCCACCATTTACAAACGGGATGCGACATCCAAAACGTCCAAATTTGTCCGTCAGGGCGGCAAGAAGGACGAGCAGGCGCACGAATTTACCATTCGCTCCGGCACGCAGTTTAACGTGTCCAC
>JAZOCH010000127.1:0-2705 GCA_045596425.1 Acutalibacteraceae bacterium
TATTTCGCTTGCAGATTATCCGCAATCTTTTTCATCACAGCTTGACAAAGCCCTTTGGTGTTTGTCACCGTCGAATCACTGACACTCACCGCGATGGAATAGCTCTCACAGTAGTAAATCGTCTCGTCCGTGGGCGAATGCCAATACGCATTCTCGCCAATCTCGGGGAGAGCCTCCGCCTCAGGCAACGTTTGAACCAGTGCGTTGTACAATTCCAACGTGCTGTTCTCCATACTCACCGACACACTGCGCGTGCCATCCGCCGAGGAGTACACCACCCACGTGCCGTCCTCATACGGCTCGGATGCCGTCATCGGCACGCCGATGATCGCGCTCGCCTCGTCTGCCGACAGACAATCGGTAATCGCAATATTCAGCGGCGGTGTCACCTCGGGCAGATATTCTCCTGCCGAGAGGTTGTCGTCCTCGTCTTGTTGTTTGCCGCACGCGGCAAGGCTGAGCAGTAGCAACATCGCCGTCAACACGGCAAGCCATTTTCGAATACGCATACCATCACAATCCTTTCTTGGGTTGGAAAATTATATTTTCCCTCTTTTCATTCCACCGTTTTTGTGGTATGATGAGAGTTGTAACAATTCGCAAAGGAGAACCACCGCTATGTCGGATGTTTTTTCTGCCGGCGTACAGCCCGGCGGCCTGAACACATCGCAGGAGATTAAAATTCTGCTGTGCTATATGCTGCACACCGTCAACTGCCCGATGGCGCGCGATGAGGTCACCGACATCATCGTCGGGGGCGGTATGGCGAACTATTTTGATACCGAGGATGCCATCGAGGAGCTGTTGCGCCTGCAACATCTCGTCACCGACGAGGCGCGCAACATCGCCACCACCGTCACAGGCAACGAAATCGGGGACTCGCTGTCGATGCGCATCCCCTACACCCTGCGCGAACGGTCGGTTGCCGCCGCCCTGCAACTGCTCAAACGCAAAAAGGTTGAGCAGGATAACAAGGTGGATGTTCGCCGTTTGGACGACGGCGGCTGTGAGGTGACCTGCACCGTGCTCGACCAAGGAAAGCCCTTATTGTCGGTCACCCTACGTGTCGCGGACGAGCATCAGGCGGCACAAATCAAGGAGATTTTCCTCACCGACCCGTCCTACCTCTACCGCGCAAACCTCGCGGTGCTGACGGGGGATGCCAACCTGCGCCGTGCCGGAACCCAGCTTGTCATTAAACTGTGATTGTATTATAGCACACCCTCCAACCAATTACCACATTTATTTTCAAAGGAGTCCTTCCCTATGCGTATGCGCCGCAAAAAGAACCTCGACAGTCGGATGGAAGTCTGCGCCGAGCGTGTCACCAATATTATCGTCAAGGACCGCCGCTTTGATGCGACGGACGACGACACCCTGCTGGATTACGCCGCCATCTTCGGCAACGACCACCCCGTGCATCTCGAAATCGGGTGCGGTAAAGGCGGCTTTATTTGCGAGATTGCCGCGCGGCATCCCGAGGTGAACTTCCTCGCAGTGGAGAAATACGGCAACGTCCTTGTCACCGCCGTGGAAAAGGCGAAGGCACTGGGGCTGACCAACATCTGGTTTTTATGGGGTGACGCGGAGTATCTGCCGCGGTTTATCCCTGCCGCCAGCATCGAGGCGCTGTACCTCAATTTCTCCACCCCGTTCCCCAAGACGCGCAGTGCGGTGCATCGCCTGACGCACGGGCATTTCCTCACGATGTACAAGGGACTGCTCACCGACGACGCGCACGTGGTGCAAAAGACGGATGACCGCAGATTTTTCCAATTCTCACTGGAACAGTTTTCGCAGTGCGGCTATACCTTGCAACGCGTATCCCTCAACCTGCACGCCGATGATTATCCCGACAATATCGTAACGGAGTATGAACGCAAATTTATGGAGCAGGGCCTCCCGATCTATCGGTTAGAGGCGACGGTTTCGAAATAAAAACGGGCGGTCGGGGACGCCCGCCCCTACGACGTGACCTCAAATACGCTGTAGGGGCCGACGTCCTCGGCGGCCCGATGAAATAGCATAAAAATCAACCCTCGCCGTTCATTTGAACGGCGAGGGTTAATTCTATTTTTGGAATTTTCGCGGATCATCCAGCCCTAAAGGTAAATCCAGCAAATAATCACTGCTGATGCCGTAATACTTACACAAAGCGATAATGTCTTGCACCTGATACCTTCTCTGCCGCAATTCATATTTACTGACAGCCGTTTGTGTAATACCTAATATTTCGGCGATTTCCGCTTGACTTAAATCGTGATCTTCTCTCAACGCAGTCAATTTTTCAATATAGTCCATTATCATCACCCTTTTGAATAATAACATAATCCAAATTGGGGTATTGACAAATAAGCCATTGTGGCTTATAATTAACCTAACGCATAACTCTTGCCGCCAAGCAAATGAGGTGATATGATGACGATCGCTAAAAAAAACCGCAACCTAAGCGGACCGCGCATAATGGAGGAACGGCAACGACAAGGACTCACAAGAACAGCATTGTCCGCAAAATTGAATGACATTGGTATTACTATGAGTCCGCGCACGCTCGCGCTGGTGGAAAAACAACAACGCCCCGTCTACGACAAGGAGATTTTCGCACTTTCCTGTGTGTTAAACGCATCATTGAATTGGTTGCTGGGAATAGACAAAAGGCTTCCCCTTGAGGGGAAGGCTATGAAAACAGCCGACCCACTCGAATG
>JAZOCH010000128.1:0-5042 GCA_045596425.1 Acutalibacteraceae bacterium
GCCTAACGGCAAAGTGATATTGAAACTTTTAGTTTCAGTGATATTATATTCGCCTCCAAAACTGTCCGAAGGACAATATCACGATGCGAAGCATCATATCACTGCGAAGCAATATCACTCGCCGTAAGGCGAATATAACTGGGGCACACTTCCTTACGGAGTGTGCCTCTATGGGCGGTGCTCATTGTTTTGGTGGAACGTTGTTTTCTCTTTCGGCACAGTGGGCAAGCATACCCCCCCTTTTTTTTGCGAAGTAATTTACATCATATTTTTAATAAAGTCTTGCATTTTTTGCTTTTGGGAATTATTATGTAAGTCGAGAAATTACCGCTTGAATCTCGAGGGGAATCATCATGACAAAACAAAAGAATTACAAAAAGACCCTTATGGCATGCTATCTTGGTTTTGTAACACAGGCCATAACTGCAAACTTTGCCCCGCTCCTGTTTTTAACGTTCAAGGATGCTTACGGAATTACCCTTGAAAAGATTGCAATGATTCCGATGGTGTTCTACATAACACAACTGCTCATTGACCTTGCGGCCACCAAATTTGCCGACAAAATCGGATACCGCGCCTGTGTTATGGCATCTCAAGTATTATCGTCTATCGGTCTTGTTTTGATGGCAATTTTGCCGGAGATACTTCCTGTACCGTTTATCGGCATTCTTATTTCCGTAGTGCTTTACGCCATAGGAAGCGGTCTTGTTGAGGTTTTGGTAAGTCCCATTGTTGAAGCCTGTCCCTTTGAAAACAAGGACGGTGTGATGAGCCTTTTGCACTCCTTCTATTGTTGGGGTGCCATGGGTGTCATTTTAGGTTCCACTATCTTTTTTGCTGTATTCGGCGTAGAGAATTGGAAAATACTAACGTTTATTTGGGCATTGGTTCCGCTTTATAACACATACAACTTTATCAACTGTCCCATAGAGCGGTTAGTGAAAGACGGCAAGAGCATGGGGATCAACAAACTGCTGAAAACGCCGATCTTCTGGCTGATGATACTGCTTATGGTGTGCTCGGGAGCATCGGAGGCAACTATGGCTCAATGGGCATCGGCATTTACCGAATCTGCAATCGGCGTTTCCAAAACGGTTGGTGACTTGGCAGGGCCTTGTCTGTTCGCTATGTTTATGGGCATATCCCGTATGCTGTACGGCAAATTCAGCGAGAAACTGGATTTGACCAGAGTTATGCTTGTTTGCGGAATTATGTGCGCCGCTTGCTATCTGCTGGCTTCGCTGTCCACATTGCCGATCCTCGGCCTTGCCGGCTGCGCTCTTTGCGGTTTTGCTGTCGGCATTATGTGGCCGGGTTCTATCAGTGTTTCTTCGCAGAATTGTCCGCGAGGCGGCACGGCGATGTTCGCATTCTTGGCCTTAGCCGGAGATTTAGGTGCTACGGTAAGCCCTACTATGGTGGGAAGCATTTCCGAATTAGCAGGTGGCAACCTTAAAACGGGGTTGCTTGTTGCGACGGTGTTTCCTGTCATATTGGTTATTGGATTGGTTGTTTTAAGCAAAGTGAAAAAACCAGTCATAACAAATCCGATTTAGGTTGGCATCTAAATAGTTCGTAACAGCCAAAATAGCACCCGATTCCATTAGCGGAATCGGGTGCTATTCTTTTATAAATTCGATTATGTCACTCACGCCGCAGTCGAGCGCATAACAAAGTGCATCAAGGGTTTTCGTGTTGATTGCCTCGCCTTTTTTCATGCGGTGCAGGGTGTTTGCAGAAAAACCTTGCTTGAAAATCAAGTTGTATTCCGTAATTCCTTTTTTGAAAAGCGTTTCATAAAACGGCGCATAACTAATCATTTTTATCACCATTTTAATATTATCATACTTAACCTCTTGACTATACTTAAAATATTGAGTATAATGATGTTGCTCGCAACAAGCGAGGAAATATAAGGAGGTTTTGTTATGGCATTAATTAATTGTCCCGAGTGTGGAAAAGAAACGTCGGATAAGGCTACCACTTGTCCTAATTGCGGCTGTCCTATTAAAATGAGCGAAACTAAAATCATGGTAAAAGCTTCTAGCCAATTCATAGGTGTTGCTAATGCATACATAATTTACGATAGCAACGATAATGAAGTGGCAAGATTAAAACCGAGTGAGAGTTTTGTGGCTACATTACCTGACGAGAAAGTTACGTATTCAGTAAAACTAAAAGCCGCCTTTGGAAAGAAAAAAGATATGGTCTGCGAGCCTAATACCACAAATAGATTTAATGTGTCATTAAGTCAGACGGGCATGGGCTTTGTTGTCTCGAAAGTAGATATGTTTGATGCAAAAGATTGATGTTTTTGAATGTTAGCCTCTAAATAGTCCATAACCGCCAAAACAATAAGCACCGCCTACGGGCGGTGCTTTTTATTTACATAATATTCTTTTCTTTTACGAAAATGTATGGTATACTGTTCTTACATTACAAAAACGGAGGGTATGCCGTGAAACGACTGCTCGATGACCTCAAAACCCTGCAACCGAGGAATTTTATTCTACTGCTTTTTGCCGGCATCATCAACGGCTTCGGCGTGAACTTCTTTTTGGCGCCCGTCAAGCTGTACGACAGCGGTATATCGGGCACCTCCATCCTGCTGTCGCAGGTTACCCCCGAATTTTTCACGCTCGCTTTCTTCCTGCTGGTGCTCAACGTGCCCCTGTTTCTCTTCGGACTCAAAAAGCAGGGCGCGGCATTTACGGTGTATTCCATTTTCGCCGTGGTTGTGTACTCCCTCACCTCGTGGCTGATTAACGACGTTCTGCCCGTGGACGTGAGCATCGCCTCGCCGCTGGCAGGCGAAGACCTATTGCTGTGCGCGCTGTTCGGCGGTGTGATTTCAGGCATCGGCAGCGGTCTTACCATCCGCTACGGCGGTGCCATCGACGGCGTGGAGGTTATGGCGGTCATCTTCGCCAAGCGGCTGGGTGTCACCGTCGGCACCTTCGTGATGGTATACAACGTCCTGCTGTACATCGTCTGCGGATTCGTGATGCACAGCTGGATTCTCCCCCTCTATTCCATCGTCACCTACGCCGCAGGACTCAAAACCATCGACTTTGTCGTGGAGGGCTTTGACCGCTCCAAAGAGGTCATGATTATCACCGACAAAGCAAACGAAATCAGCCAAGCGCTGATGACGGCGTTTGAATGCGGCACCACCAAGATTGCCGCGACGGGCGGCTATTCCAACACCAGCAAGAACATCATCTACTTTGTCGTCAACCGCTTCCAGATTGCGAAAATGCGCAACATCATCCACGCCATCGACCCCAAGGCGTTTGTCACCATCAGCGAGGTGGCGGATGTGTTTAAGGCGAACGACTAATGCAAAAACGCCCTCTTGCGAGGGCGTTTTTCTCTTGCCACGCGGCAAAGTCTGTGCTACAATAAAGCAACAAGAGGGTGATCGTATGTTTCGTAACTATATTTTTGATTTCGGTAACGTGCTGGGGCGGTACTGTCCCGAGGAAATGACGGCGGCCATCGTCGCGGACAAGGACGCCGCGCAGGTCATCTGTCCCGTGGTATTTGACCGCCTTTACTGGGACAAGCTCGACGACGGTCGCATCACTGATGACGAGGTCAAGGTGGGCATCTGCTCGCGCCTGCCGCAGCAATACCACGCCGACGCTTGCCGCATCTACGACCGCTGGCACACGCTGATGCCCCCCGTCCCCGGTATGCGTGAGCTGGTAGCCGATATTAAGGCGCAGGGTGGGCGGCTGTACCTGCTGTCCAACATCAGCATCGGCTTTGCCGAGCAGTACGGCGAGGTGGATTGGATACGCGATACGTTCGCGCTGTTTGACGGACTGGTGTTCTCCGGCCCCGTCGGACTTGCCAAGCCCGACCGCGCGATCTTCGAGCATCTGCTCGACCGCCACGGTCTGCGCGCGCAGGATTGCGTGTTTATCGACGACACGCCGCGGAACATCACCGCCTGCGAGGCGGTCGGCATCCGCGGAATTTTGTTCGACGGTGATGCGGTAAACCTGCGCCGCACGCTGGAACAGCTGTGAAAGAGGAAATCCATTCCGCGAACAATCACTACATAAAAGAAGCACAACCGCTCACGCGGTTGCGCTTCTTTTTATTTTACATCTTACTGCCTTTGGCGCCCTTGGTGCCGCCGAAGCCTTCGAGAATATTGCTCTCGTAGGTGAAGGTCAGCGCCGCTCTCTGCCGTTGGCGCTTAAACGCCAAGCTGACCAGCTCATCCATCAGTGCCGCAAAGGACACGCCGACCTCCTGCCACAGATAGAAGGACAGAGAACCGGGGATGGTGTTGTTCTCGTTGACCCACAACTCGCCCGTTTCCTTGTCGTTGAGGAAGTCGATACGCGCAACACCCATACAGCCGAGCACCTTGAACGTTGCCACCGCCAGCTGTTGCACCTGCTCGGTCATCCCATCGGGCAACGCGGCAGGGCAACGGCGTTTGAGGTCGGTCATACCGCCCGAAACGCCCGTTTTTTTACTGCCGCCCGACAGGTATTTATCACCGAAGGTGAGAATATCCTCGGCGTTGAGCGGCTCCTCGCACGCCGAAGCGCGCGCCGTTTCGGCATCGCCGAGCACTGCGCAGTTGATCTCACGCAGGTTCGGCACCGCGCGCTCAACGAGCACACGTGCGGAAAAGCTCACCGCGAGATCCATCGCGTCCACCAGACTCTGCCGATCCTTCGCCTTGGAAATGCCGACCGATGAGCCGAGGTTGACGGGTTTCACAATGACGGGATAGCCGATTTTCTGCTCAATCTCGTCAAGGATGCGCTCGCCGTCGAGCGCGTAATCGCGCCCCGTATATTGCAGCGCATCCAATACGGGGACACCTGCCTGCCGCAACACCGCCTTCATCGCGAATTTATCCATACCGAGGGCGGAGGAGGTCACGTCGCAGGAAGCGTACGGCACATTCAGCATCTCCAAAAAGCCCATTAACGTGCCATCCTCCACGTTGGTGCCGTGCACCACGGGAATCGCCACGTCAAAGGCGGCGACGGTATTGTTGCCGAACTTCTTCATGG
>JAZOCH010000129.1:0-2737 GCA_045596425.1 Acutalibacteraceae bacterium
AGGCAGGGGCGATTGCCGACCGTTCGCAGGTGTCTGTGCTGGATATGGGTGAACCGGTCAAGATTCTGTCTTTGGCGGAGAATTTGGTGCGTTTGGCCGGATACACACCCTATCAGGATATTGATATTGTGGAAACGGGTCTTCGTCCCGGCGAAAAGTTGTATGAAGAATTACTGATGAAGAGTGAGCATCTTACGGAGACCAAAAACCGCAAGATATTCATCGAACAGCAGGAACCGATCTCCCACCAGGAGATGCAGGAGAAGCTTACACGCTTGCGTGATGTGCTGGCGTTGGAGAATCCCGATGCGCTCGTGCAGTTGATGCACGAGATTGTACCGACCTTTAAGCGGCCGGAAGAGGTCAATGCGCAAATAAATAAAGAACCGGCAACGGTGTAAAAACAGGGGGCAAAAAATGCCCCCTGTTTTTGTGTTACTCTAACAAAAATGGCGCTCGACACAATTTTCTATTGAGTCAACGGCGGTTTTATGTTATACTGAATAAGGAATAATTTTACAGGGGGCGGTTTACCGTGACAATTGAAGATAAGTATACCCTATGGTTAGAAAAGGCAACGGAGGATATCGATCTGACGGCGGAACTGACGAGCATCGCCAACGATCCCGAGGGAATCCGTGACCGTTTTTATCAAGAGCTGGCGTTCGGTACGGGCGGCTTACGCGGCGTGATTGGCGCCGGTGAGAACCGTATGAACGTTTACACCGTGCGTAAGGCTACGCAGGGTCTTGCCAACTATCTCAAAGCGCGTTACGATGCGCCGACGGTGGCAATTTCCTTCGACTCCCGTATCAAATCCGATTATTTTGCCGCTGAGGCCGCGCGTGTATTGGCAGGCAACGGCTGCACGGTGCATCTGTTCCCACAGCTTGAACCTACCCCCGTGCTGTCGTACGCGGTGCGGTATTACGGCTGTCAGGCAGGCATTATGGTGACTGCCAGTCACAATCCGGCAAAATATAACGGCTATAAATGCTATGGCGCCGACGGTTGCCAGATGACCGATGAAGACGCCAATGCGGTAACCGAGTGCATTCGCGCTCTGGATATATTCGAGGACGTTACGGTGGCGGATTTTGACCAAGCGATTGAGGATGGGCGCATTCGGCTGATTGGTAACGAGCTGTTGGAGTCCTATCTCGGTAAGGTGATGGAACAGCAGGTCAACCCCACTGTGTGCGCCAAAGCCGGACTGAAAGTGATTTACACGCCTCTCAATGGTACGGGAAACATCCCCGTGCGTGAGGTGCTTCGCCGCATTGGTGTGCGCAATGTGCAGGTCGTTCCCGAGCAGGAACTTCCCGACGGCAATTTCCCTACCGCGCCGTACCCGAATCCGGAGATTCGCGAGGCGTTTGGCTGTGCGTTGGCGATGGCGCAGAAGGAGCAACCCGATCTGCTGCTCGCAACCGACCCCGACTGTGGCCGCGTTGGTATTGCAGTGCGTAGTGAGGATGGGTATACGCTGATGTCGGGCAACGAGGTCGGCTGCTTACTGCTGGATTATATTCTCGCCTCGCGTCAGGCGGCAGGCACCTTGCCGGAGCGCCCCGTTGTTGTTAAGACCATTGTCACCAGCAATATGGTGGCGCGCATTGCCGAAAAGTACGGCTGTGAGCTGCGTGATCTGCTGACTGGCTTCAAGTATATCGGTGAGCAGATCGGTCTGTTGGAGAAGGAAGGCGCCCCCGAACGGTATGTGTTTGGCTTTGAGGAGAGCTACGGCTATTTGGCAGGCTCCTATGTGCGTGACAAGGATGCGGTGGTCGCATCGATGCTGATCGTTGAGATGGCATCGTATTACCGTGAGCAGGGAATCTCCCTGCTTGATCGTATGGCGCAGTTGTATGAGGAATATGGCGTTTACCGTCATTCGCAGGTCAACGTGGCGTTTGAGGGAGAGCAAGGGATGATTGCGATGGGCGAGCTGATGACTGCCTTGCGCGAAACGCCCCCCACGGTAATTGCGGATAATAAGGTGTTGTCGTGCGCCGATTATCAGCAGCGTGTGTACACCGATTATTTCAGCGGCGCGGCCACACCGTTGACGTTGCCGCGCTCCAACGTGTTGTCTTATACGTTGGACGGTGGCGCAGGGGTGATTTTTCGTCCCTCCGGCACCGAGCCGAAAATCAAGGCGTATATCACCGCCACGGGTAAGGACTTGGCTTCGGCATTGGCGATGGAGGAGTCCTTGCGACAGGCTGCCACCGCGATTAAAAACAAGCAATACCCAAACACAAATGCGCCCGAAGCAATTGCTTCGCTCGCCCAACATATTTATTATACCACACTTTTGTGCCAAGGTGTTAGTAAAAATTTTTGCCAAAAAGTTGGCGATTTTGCGAATAGACAGCGGCAAAAAAATCGGGTATACTAAAACCACAGAAAGACAAGAGACCAAAAACCCATGAAGCAGATGGGAGAAAAGGAGGACTGATTCCCATGAAAATTTCCGATGAACCGCCCGTTTCGCAGACAAAAATTGATATAGAAGGGAATGAGTCCAAAGAACAGGTAAGTGTAGTAACCAAACAAAATTTGTAAGAGAATGGTGAGTCCCATGCACTAACCAAGTGGTCTTCACCCCAAAAAGGGTAGATGTAGAGTGATAGAAAATACCAGTGGAATGGTGAGTCCCATGTACAAATAAGTAATCAGACAATTTCATTAGCAATAACAGTTCCCGACCTTCGTCGGGGGCTTCGGTTTTACC
>JAZOCH010000130.1:0-4081 GCA_045596425.1 Acutalibacteraceae bacterium
GTCAAGGTCAAGGCGGCAGGCGGCATTTCCACAATGCAGGATGCGGCAGATTTTGTGTCCCTCGGGGCGGATCGCCTCGGCACCAGCCGTATTGTAAAACTTATCAAAGAAACTGAGAAAGGGTGTGCTTCTGATGGCAAATTATCCGACTCCGCATATTAATGCGACCCCTGCGGACTTTGCACCGACGGTGCTGATGCCCGGTGACCCGTTGCGCGCGAAATTCATTGCCGAGAATTTTCTGGACAACGCGAAGCTCGTCAACAACGTGCGCGGCATTCAGGGCTACACGGGCACGTATGAGGGGACGCGCGTCAGCGTGATGGCGAGCGGTATGGGCATGCCGTCCATGGGCATTTATTCCTACGAATTGTTTAATTTCTTCGACGTGCAGAATATTCTGCGCATCGGCTCGGCAGGCGCGTACAGTGAGTCTTTGCGCGTGCGCGATATCGTGCTCGGAATGGGTGCGTGCACCAACTCGAACTACGCCGACCAGTATGGCCTGCCCGGCACCTTTGCGCCGATTGCCGACTGGTCATTGCTGCGCACCTGCGCGGATACTGCCGCCGATATGGGACTGCGGTATCACGTGGGCAACATCCTCTCATCCGACACCTTCTACCGCGATGAGGAGGCGGTGTCCTCTTGGGCGAAAATGGGGGTGCTGGCAACCGAGATGGAGGCGGCGGCACTGTATATGAACGCCGCGCGTTGCGGTAAAAAGGCGCTCGCCATCTGCACGGTGTCCGACCACCTTATCACGTGTGAGGCAACCTCTGCTGAGGAGCGGCAGACCTCCTTCACCGCGATGATGGAGTTGGCGTTGAACACCGTCAAGAAATTGGGTGATTAACGAATGAAACGGGTATTTTTACTGGTGCTGGATTCCTGCGGTATCGGAGCGTTGCCCGATGCGGCGACGTTTGGCGATGCTGATTGCAATACCTTGCGCCGTATCGCCGCATCGTCCAAATTCGATGCGACCAATATGCGCCGCTTGGGACTCGGTAACATTGACGGTGTTGACTATATCGGCAAGGTTGACAATCCAATGGCGGCAGTGGCGCGCCTTGCCGAACGGTCAATGGGCAAGGACACCACCATCGGGCATTGGGAGATTGCCGGCGTGGTATCACCCCGTGCATTGCCGACCTATCCCGACGGTTTTCCAACCGAGGTGTTGGATGCGTTTACGGAGGCAACGGGGCGCGGTGTGCTGTGCAACAAGCCGTATTCCGGCACCGAGGTCATTAAAGAGTACGGGCAGCAGCATCTGGATAGCGGCGACCTCATTGTGTATACCTCAGCGGACAGCGTGTTTCAGATTGCGGCGCACGAGGAAATCGTGCCGCCCGAGCAGTTGTACGCCTATTGTCGTGCGGCACGGGCGATTTTGTGCGGTGAGCACGCGGTCGGTCGGGTGATTGCCCGTCCGTTTGTCGGGGAAGCACCGAATTTCACTCGAACTGCCAACCGCCGTGACTTTTCGGTGGAGGCGCCGCGCGAGACACTGCTGGATGCGGTGGCGGCGGCAGGAAAGACGGTGTATACTGTCGGCAAGATTGCGGATATTTTTGCCGAGCGTGGCGTGACACGCTCCGTGCTGACCCATTCCAATGCCGAAGGGATGCAGGCGGCGCTGGAAGCGCTTTCGCAGGGCTTTGAAGGCCTGTGCTTTATCAATCTGGTGGACTTTGATATGCTGTACGGGCATCGGCAGGATGTCGAGGGCTATGCCGCGGCATTTGCGGCGTTTGACGGTTGGTTGCCGCAGTTTTTGGCGGCGATGGGGGATGAGGATATGCTTTTCATCACCGCCGACCACGGATGCGACCCCGATGACGACAGCACCGACCACAGCCGTGAGTATGTGCCGTTGCTTGTGTACGGTGCAAGGGTAAAACCGTGCAATCTCGGCACGCGCACCACCTTTGCGGACGTTGGCGCAACCGTCGCTGAGGCGCTCGGCGTGCCGTTTGCCTGCGACGGAGAGAGCTTTTGGAACGAAATTAAAAACGAGGGATAAAGATGGATGTAAAGGAACTTGCCTTTACGGCGATAAAGGCGATGGATACTGCCTATGCGCCGTATTCGGGCTACCGCGTCGGTGCGGCGCTGCTTACCGTGGATGGGCGCGTGTACACGGGCTGCAACATTGAGAATGCTTCTTACACCCCGACGGTGTGTGCCGAGCGTACCGCCATATTCAAGGCGGTGAGCGATGGTGTAAGGGGGTTTTCGATGTTGGCGGTGGCAGGCGGTAAGGGTGGTAAGGTGACGGGTGCGTTTCCGCCCTGCGGCGTGTGCCGTCAGGTGCTGGCGGAGTTTTGTCCGCCCGATATGCCGATCGTTCTGGTGAAGGATGCGGACGGCAACAGCGAGATACACACCCTCGGCGAATTGTTACCGCTGGCATTTACTATTAAGGAGTGAATACGATGCTGCATACCGTGGACATTATCCGCAAAAAGCGTGATGGTGGTGAGCTGACCGATGAGGAGATTCGCTTCTTTATCGAGGGCTATACCGCCGGGGATATCCCCGATTATCAAGCCGCGGCGCTGATGATGGCGATATATTATCAAGGAATGACGCGCCGTGAGACCGTCACGCTGACGGATGCGATGGCGCATTCCGGTGACACGGTGGATTTATCCCGTTACGGTACGCTGTCGGCGGATAAGCACTCGACGGGCGGCGTGGGGGATAAGACCTCGCTCATTGTCGCGCCGATTGTTGCCGCGCTCGGCGGTAAGATGACCAAAATGTCGGGACGGGGTCTCGGACACACGGGCGGCACGGTGGATAAGCTGGAATCCATCCCCGGTTACCGCACAACGCTGACCACCGAGGAATTTGTGCGGCAGATTGACGAGGTTGGGCTGGCGGTTATCGGGCAGACGGGGAATCTCACGCCGGCGGATAAGAAGCTGTACGCCCTGCGCGACGTTACCGCAACGGTAGACAGCATTCCGCTGATTACCGCCAGCATTATGAGTAAGAAGCTCGCCGCCGGCTCCCACAACATCGTGCTGGACGTAAAGGTTGGCAGCGGTGCATTTATGAAAACACCCGAGCAGGCCGAAGAACTCGCGCGCGCGATGGTGGATATCGGCCAGGCGTGCGGACGGAATATGGCGGCACTGATCACCTCGATGGACGTGCCGCTCGGTTGCGCCATCGGCAATGCCTTGGAGGTACAGGAGGCGGTTGCGGTGCTTAAAGGGGAGAGCCGCGGAGCGTTGCGCGAGGTGTGTGAGGCGTTGGCGACGCAAATCGTATCCTTGGTATTCGGTTGGTCGCCCGAAGAGGCGGCTACCCGTGTGCGCGATGCACTGGATAGTGGTGCGGCTTTGGAGAAAATGCGTGCGTGGATTGCCGCGCAGGGCGGCGACGTCACGTATATTGACGATGAGTCGCGGTTTCCTACTGCCCCGTACACCTTTGATGTTGTCGCAGGACAGGATGGCTACATCGCGCGGATGGATGCCGAACAGATCGGCTACGCCGCGGTATTGCTTGGAGCAGGGCGGCTGACCAAGGAGGACGCCATTGACCACCGTGCCGGCATCATTTTGCACAAGACGCGTGGCGATTACGTCTGTAAAGGGGATGTGCTTTGCACACTCCACGGCGGTAAACAAGACGCTTTTGCGGCGGTAGCGCAGCTTGTTGGAGATGCTATCGCATATCAAACAGATAAACCTTCGGCTTTGCCGTTGGTTTATGCCGTTATACGCTGATGGAATAACACAAATAATACCGATAAACGGGTGCGGCTATGTTCCGCACCCGTTTACGTTTATTTATTCCTTCTTTTATCGGCAAAAACCGCCTGTTTATGCTATCGAAGAAACAGTACGCAGAAAAAATATGGCAAAAAATGGAAATTTCCTCTTGCAATGATTGGGAAATTATGGTAATATATCCTCGCCGGCAGACAAAAACAAGGGAGAAATCGGATAATGGGAAGAAAAATCAGTGTCTTATTGGCGGACAACAGCGAATATTTTGCCATACCGTGCGCCAATGTGATGAAATCCAAGGGATTGGATGTAACGATGACGGAAAAGGATGG
>JAZOCH010000131.1:0-6112 GCA_045596425.1 Acutalibacteraceae bacterium
GGTTTCGACCACGTATACCTTGATGTGGTCGGCCACGTTGATAACGGCGCTCTCCATCTGCTCACTCTGGGGCAGGACGGTCTCGCCCTTGCCGACCTGAATGGTCGCCGCGCCCGTGCGCGGATCGACGCGCGTGACCAATGCGGTGACCAGCTCCTGCGTACGGCGCTGGAATTCCATCACCTGCTGATTCTTTTCTGCCTCGCGGATACCCTGGCGGATAACGTGCTTGGCGGATTGTGCCGCGATGCGGCCAAAATCCTTGGTTTTGAGCTTGATGTCAATGACCTTGCCGAGCTTGGCGCGCTTGTCGAACTGTTTCGCCTGATCCAGCGTCAGTTCGAGGTCGGGGTCCTCGACCTCCTCCACAACCGTCTTGCGCAGGCTGACAGAGAATTCGCTGGTTTCGGGATTCATCGTGACAAAGATGTTCTCCTTGCCGCCGAAATCTTTCTTCACCGCGACGATGATGGCCGCCTGAATGCGCTCGATAAGATATTCGGGGTCGATGCCTTTTTCTTTCGCCAGCAGTTTGAGTGCTTCGAAAAATTCGGTAATTTCCTTGTTCGTCATTATTATTCCCTCCACAGACCGTTTCGGTCTTTAATTACGTTAGTTATTCCGCCTCGTCCCATTCGTCGATGGCGCGCACGCTGGCGTATTCCTTCTTGCCGAATACGCGCTCGGTGCCGTCTTCCAATGCGAGTGTCAGCTCGCCGTCGGTGTAGGCGGTCAGAATGCCGCCGAGTTCTTTTTGTCCGTTTTCGTCGGGGCTGTACAGCTTGACGCTGACGGGGTAGCCCTCGTAATAGGCAAAATGCTCGTCACGCGTAAGCTCGCGGTCCGCTCCGGGGGAGGTGACCTCCAAGCAATAGGATTGCTCAATGGGGTCTGCCTCGTCGAGCAGAGGACTGAGCCGACGGGAAACGTCCACGCAGTCGTTGATGGATACGGGGGCGTCCTCGCGGTCGATGACCACGCGTAAAATCCACGTGGCACCCTCCTTGACGAAGCGGATGTCCCACAGCAGCAGACCGAATTCCGCGGTCAGCGGTTCCACCAGCGGCGCGACCTTGGACGGAATGCCGCCGGGGACTGAATGATTGCTTTTTGCCATAGCCAAACCTACCTTTCAGTCGCGCGATGGAAGCGGAAATTCCCACGGCGCTTGACAACGACAAAGGAGCGGGTTGCCCCACTCCTTTGTCCAGTTTACTATTAACACTATCGCTAGTATACCACGCCGTTTGGAAAAATGCAAGTGTTTTTTATAAATAGATATAAAAGCATTAATTTAAGAGGTAAATTCCGAGATTCAAATACCCGGCAAAGGTCACCCAGAGGAGGTAGGGGACGAGCAACCAACCGGCGAGCGGCGAAATGGCGGCAAACCGCCGCAAGGTGATAAAAATCAGCACCCACAGCAAAATCAGCCACAGGAATGCGACGAGATACGCCTGCCAGTTAAAGAAGATGGGTGACCACAGAAAATTGACCGCCAATTGTAAAGCGTAGACGGTCAAGGCGGCGTTGACTTGGGATTTGCGCGCGCCGCTGACGGCAACGAGATAGCTCGCCAGCCCCATCAGCAGATACAGCACGGTCCACACCACGGGGAACAGCCACGCCGGCGGCGACAAAGGCGGCCGGTTGAGCGCGGAAAAGCTTTGCATAGCGTCCATCGTCAGCAGCGCAGCTATGCCGCCGACCGCGAGTGGGACCAGCAGACAAATTATGAGTGTTTTCCATTGAATTTTCATTATAAAAGCACCCCCGACGCTATTCTATGATGCATCGGGGGCGTATTATGCCAAGTCAAAGTTGATGCGGATATGGGCTTGTTATTTCGGTTGCAAAATAAGAACGGGCAGATGCGGACGGTTGCGCATTCGCCACGGGATGGAGCTGTTGCCCAGACCGCGGCTGACCACCATCACGGTGTCCTCGGCGGTGTAAACACCGTTTGTGTAAGTGGGAAAAAAGCCTTGCCCCGGTGCATACAGCGAATGGTTCCCTACACGTACTTGTCCGCCGTGAGCGTGTCCGCACACCACCAGATTCCAGCGTGCACGGCAATAATAGGCAAAACGGTCAGGCTTGTGGGTGATAACGATGGACGGTTGGTCGTGGTGTTCAAAGGGCATAGGGCGTTTGTGGGCACAGCCGAAGACGGCAAGCGCTTCGTTGCCGATGCGCCATTCGGCATAATTGTCGCTCAGATATTGCACGCCGTTTTGGCGCAAGATACTGCCGTAACGCGTTTCTCTTCCCAGGCGCATCTCGTGATTCCCTGCTACGGCAAAGCACGGAGCAATCGCGCTGAGTGCCTTCGCCAGCTTGGCAAGGCGAATCTCGTCGAAATAGGTATAGCTGTTGGTTAAGTCACCCGGCAGAAAGATGGCGTCGGGCTTTTGTGCCGCGACACAACCAACAAGCATCGGTATGGACAGCAACGCATCGGGGAAGTGTACGTCCGCCACGACGGCGATACGCGCTGCGTGAAACGCCGGCGGAAGCTTGGGGCAATGGATAGGTATGCTTTCCACTTCTACGGTCTGGTCGGTGCGGTCCAGTGCCATCAGTTGATGCAATAATCGTTTGGATGCCTTTGGTTGATGAATCATCCGAGAAACGCCTCCTTTCAGCATATTTACCATTTTATCATACCATAGTTTGTCAAGAAGGAGCAAACAATTTCCGCTAAATCAAGGTTGACACGGCGCGGATAAAAGATTATAATGAATATAATTGGTTAAGTGTGCCCAAGTGTGGGTGTACAGCCTTTTAAGTATTACGATACAAAGGAGAAGAATAGAGAACTATGCGAGAATTGGATATTCGCACTCTTTTAATGGAGTTGTTGGCGAAAATTCGTTGGATTATTCTATCTGTCGTTATCTTGGCTTTGGGGTTCGGTCTGTACTCCAAGTTTTTTGTTCAAAGTACATACCGCTCCGAGATGCAGATGTATGTCAGTAACTATACCGATATTGCCACCGCCCCCAACGCTTCGACGGGCGGTCTTTCCGCTTCGCAGTTGTTGGTCAATGAGTATATTGTCATCCTTAAACATGATGACATCACGTCGAAAGTAGCTGCTCAGTTGCGCGAGCAGGGCAATGGGTATGTGATGACCAATTCCGCTATTAGAGGCGCTGTCGCTATGTCCTCGGTGGATGAAACGGCAATGCTGAGAATTACGGCGACCACCACGGATCCCGAATTGTCCAAGGCGATTTGTGACGCCTATGCGGCGGTTGCACCCGGACAGCTCAAAGAAGTCATGGAGATGGGTACCATTAAGCCGATGGGTGATGAGGCAAAGCTCGGTGTTAAGGTTGGCCCGAACGTGGCGAAAAATACGTTTCTCGGTGGTGTTATCGGCGTGTTTTTGTCCTGTGTAATCGTGCTGATCTGTTTTTTGTTGGATAACACGGTTACGGGTGAACGTGAGCTTAAACGCCGCCTGAACGTGACGGTGCTCGGTGAGGTTCCCAGCTTGCAGGTTGAGAAGAAAGGGGAGACGAAGAATGGCACAGGAAAATAAGTCTTACATCCCCGGCAAAACGGGCTATACCAACCGCAACGTGGCATTTCGCGTTGCGGAGGCGTATAAATTGATTCGTACAAACCTGCTGTTTACATTGGCAAACGCCAAAAGTAAGACGGTGGTGTTTTCCAGTGCCGAGCCGAGTGCGGGTAAATCCACGCTCTGCTCCAATCTGGCCATCGTGATGGCGCAGACGGGTGCCAAGGTGCTGCTCATTGACGCGGATATGCGTAAGCCTGTGCAGCATCGTAATTTCCGTGTCAGCAAGACATTGGGCCTTTCGAAGATTCTGGGTAATCTGAATGCGTTGGAGGAGTGTATCCAGCATGATGTGACCCCCAATCTGGATTTGATGCCCTCCGGTTCGATTCCGCCTAACCCGTCCGAGCTTCTCGGTTCTGAGCGTATGAAGGCATTGCTCGCTAAGGTAGAGGAGCAGTACGATTATATCTTTATTGATTCGCCGCCGCTGGCAGTGGTGGCGGACGCACTGGTGATTGCTCCGCAGGCGGCAGGTGTCGTGCTGGTTGCCCGTCAGAAGCAGACCACCTATGATGATTTAGAGGAGAGTATCGAGGCGATCAAGCAGATCGATGCAACGATGCTCGGCGTGGTGGTAACCGATGTACATACGGAGTCCGCAGGGTATGCGCGCTATGACAATAAGCGGTATTACCGGTCGTACAACTATGAGTACGGTCGCCAGCGTAAGAGCGATGGTTGATTTTCACAGCCATTGCTTACCGGCGATGGACGATGGAGCGGTGGATGTTGCCGAGGCGACGGCGATGCTGTCCGCTTCTGTCGCACAAGGTGTGCACACGGTGGTGGCAACACCGCACTTTTACCGCAGTGAGGAAGACATCGTCGCTTTTTTGCAACGCCGTCAGCAGTCGGTTGACAGTTTAGAGGGACATATCCCCGACGGATTGTCGATCGTCCTCGGTGCCGAAGTACTGTTGCAGAGAGGGCTATCCGGACTGGATCTACGGGACTTGTGCATACAAGGGACAAACCGTATTTTGATGGAGCTTCCCTTTATGCCGCCTGAAAACTGGGTGTATGAGGAGCTCGAAAACATTGCGTTGGCTCAGCGCTTGGATATTATTTTTGCCCACGTAGACCGCTATATGCATTGGTATACGCGTGCGGAAATGACATCTCTTTTGGAACTCCCCGAAGTATCCGTACAGCTTAACGCAGAAGCGTTTCTTGATGCGGCAACCTTCCGCTCCTTGCGGCGATGGTTGCCACAGCCAAAGCGATTGGTTTTCGGTTCGGATATGCATCACATAGATCGCCGTGAACCGAATTTAGCCAAGGCGTATAAACATTTAAGCAGAAAAGCGCTCGGTCGTCGATGGATAACCGATGCCGAGCGTGTCGGTCCTGCTATGCTGTTACCCCCGCAACCCATTTTGTCGTTGGAGGGATTTTTTTGAGCAAAGCAAAGCCTTTTGAAAAAAAGAATTGGCCGCGCTTACGTCGTGTACTATTACTGCTGGTGGATGTTGGGATCATCTCCGTTATGTTTGTGTTGTCGTGGTTGATTTTCCGACAGCGGTTTCATCTGCCCGGAGAGATCTATCTCTTGCATTGGGCTATCGTAGTAGCGAGCTGTTGTTTGTTTTTGATATTGTTCCGCTGCTACGACAGTCTGTGGCGGTATGCGGACGGAAAAGAATACCTGTTGCAATTTGTGGCGATGGCTTGCGGTTTTGTGGTGTATTTCTTCATTGACGACCGTATCATTTCCGAAAGATTGCATTATTCCGGTCGGTTTATGCTGTTTGCGGTAATGATGGCGCTTGTCGGTATGTGGTTGTTCCGCTTTGCGTATCGCTATGTCCGTCAGATGGCGATATTGCGTGCGTATAAGGCGCGTCAATGCACGGAGATGGTTATTGTCGGCGCAGGCGATGCCGGTGTTTCGCTGTTGGATGAGATTCAGCGCAACAGCAACTCGCATAGCCGTGTCGTGGGGTTCTTTGATGATAATGCGATGAAGCACAACACCGTTATCCACGGTGTGCCCGTGTTAGGCAGCATCGATCAGATGACGGTATTGCTTGAAGGGACACAGGTCAAGGAAATTGTGGTGGCCATTCCTTCGCTGGATGACGAGAATCGCCGCCGTGTACTGAATTTGTGCGGCCAGACGAAGTGCCGCGTGCGTATTCTGCCGCAGGCAAGCGAGCTGCTGGAACAGAAGGACGGCGGCTTATTCGGTGCCATTCGTGACGTATCGCCGGAGGACCTGCTCGGTCGTGAAGCTATTCACTTTGATAACGAAGAAGTGTACGGTTTTCTTACCAACAAGACCGTGATGGTGACGGGCGGTGGCGGCTCTATCGGCTCGGAGCTTTGCCGACAGATAGCGAAGCACGACCCTCATCGCTTGGTTATTGTGGATATTTATGAGAATAACGCGTATGAAATTCAGCAGGAGCTTCGTCGGGAGCATCCGGAGTTGCAGTTTCACATTGAGATCGCTTCTGTGCGCGATGATGACAAGATTCAGTACTTATTCCGTAAATACCGTCCGCAAATCGTGTTCCATGC
>JAZOCH010000132.1:0-9428 GCA_045596425.1 Acutalibacteraceae bacterium
GCCCCACGATGTTGTCCACCTTCGATAGCGTTACCACCGTCTCGGGTGCGATGTTCAGCCCCGTGCGCGAGGGCACGTTGTACAGAATCATCGGCAGGTCGGCACTCGCCGCAACCGCAGTGTAGTGGGCAATGAGTCCTCGTTGCGAGGTCTTGTTGTAGTACGGCGACACCAGCAACAACCCGTCCGCGCCGAGGCGTTTTGCCTCGCGGCAGGAGTTGATGCAGTGGTCGGTGTCGTTGGAGCCCGTGCCGGCAATAATGGGCAGCCGCCCGGCGGCACGGTCAACAGCGACCTTGATGGCCTCGAGGTGCTCTTGCATTTTCAGCGTCGGCGCCTCGCCCGTCGTTCCGCACATCACGATGGCATCGGTGCCGTTTTCGATGTGCCAGTCGACCAGCTCTTCGATTTTTTGATAGTTGATACTGCCGTCGGGCAGCATCGGGGTGACGAGTGCCACCGCGGCACCGGTGAACAATGCTTGTTTACTCATACATGACGCCACCTTTCACCAG
The DNA here is from genome assembly GCA_045596425.1 of Acutalibacteraceae bacterium. Lineage (GTDB taxonomy): Bacteria > Bacillota > Clostridia > Oscillospirales > Acutalibacteraceae > UBA5905. The sequence goes on from JAZOCH010000132.1 coordinate 516, forward strand.
AAAGTATATGCGTGATTAAATGTAATTATCCGCGCACAACAATTCCGCGAGCAGCACTGCACCGCCGGCAGCACCGCGCAGGGTGTTGTGGGACAGACCGACGAACTTATAATCGTACTGGCTGTCCTCGCGCAGACGACCGAGGGAAACGGTCATACCGCCTTCAAGGTCACGGTGCAGCTTGGTCTGCGGCATATTATCCTCTTCGAAATATTTGAGGAACTGCTTGGGCGCGGAGGGGAGCTGCAACTCCTGCGGACGGCCCGAGAAATTGTTCCACTTCTCAATGATCTGCTCCTTGGTGGGTTTGTTCTCAAAGCGAACGAACACCGCCGCGAAGTGACCGTTGGTCACGGGTACGCGCAGGCACTGCGCGGTGAAGGCAGGGGACGTGGCAGGGATGATCTCGCCGTCCTTGATGGTGCCCCAGATTTTGAGCGGCTCCTGCTCGGACTTTTCTTCCTCGCCGCCGATGTAGGGGTTGACGTTATCCACCATCTCGGGCCAGCGCTCAAAGGTCTTACCGGCGCCCGAAATCGCCTGATAGGTGCAGACGAGAGCTTCCTTGACACCGAACTCGTCGAGGGGGAACAGTGCCGGCACGTAGCTCTGCAAGGAGCAGTTGGACTTAACCGCGATAAAGCCGCGCTTGGTACCGAGGCGCTTACGCTGGTCGTGGATGATCTCCTCGTGCTGCCAGTTGAGCTCGGGAATGATCATCGGCACGTCGGGGGTGCCGCGGTGGGCGCTGTTGTTGGAAACGACGGGGCATTCCGCCTTGGCGTACGCCTCTTCCAGCGCGCGGATCTCCGCCTTGGGCATATCCACGGCGCAGAAGATGAAATCCACCTGCGAGGCAACCGCCTGCACGTCGGAGGCATCCAGCACGGTCATCGTTTTCATTGCCTCGGGCATGGGGGTGTCCATTGCCCAGCGGCCGGCAACCGCCTCCTCATACGTCTTACCTGCCGAGCGAGGGCTGGCGGCAAGCGCGGTGACGGTAAACCACGGGTGATTTTCCAGCAGGGACATAAACCGCTGACCGACCATACCCGTGCAACCAACGACACCTACACGATACTGTTTCATAATCAAGACTTCCTTTCGTAGCGGAACAGACAAAACGGAAAAAACCGTTGAAAAAATGCCGCTTATATTATATAATGATTTACATCGCCCCTATTCTACCACTTATAATAGGGCGTTGTCAATAACACGGCAGAAGAAAGTAGGGCTTTACAAGGCATGTTACGGCAGGATTTTTATTACGATTTACCCGAGGAGCTGATCGCGCAGGAGCCGATTGAGCCGCGTGACTCATCGCGCTTGCTGGTGCTTGACCGCGCAAGCGGTGCGGTGACCGACGGGCGCTTTACCGATATACTGGATTATCTGCGCGAGGGGGATTGCCTCGTGCTCAACGACAGCCGCGTGTTGCCTGCGCGCCTGCTGGGCAAGCGCGCCGCTACGGGGGCGAACGTGGAGCTATTGTTGCTCACGCCGCACGGAAACGATACGTGGGAGGCGCTGGCAGGTCCCGGTCGCCGTGCAAAAAAAGGCGATATGCTCACCTTTGGCGAGGGCTTACTCACCGCCGAGGTGCTGGACGTGCTGGAAGGCGGCAACCGCCTGGTGAAATTCACCTACGAGGGCAATTTTTACCACGTGCTGGAACGCGTCGGGCAGATGCCCCTGCCGCCGTATATTAAGAAAAAGCTGGGAAACAGCGAACGCTATCAGACGGTGTATTCCCGTGAGGTGGGTAGTGCCGCTGCGCCGACGGCTGGTTTGCATTTCACCCCTGAATTGATGGAGAAAATACGGCAGAAAGGCGTGGACATTGCCTACGTCACCCTGCGCGTGGGACTCGGCACGTTCCGTCCTGTTAAGGAGGATGTCATCGAAAACCACACGATGCACGCCGAGCATTACGAATTGTCCGCCGAAACGGCGGCGGTCATCAACCGCACCCGTGAACGGGGCGGACGGGTGATTGCGGTGGGTACGACCAGTTGTCGTACGTTGGAGAGCGTGGGGCTGACGGACGGTCGCGTGGAGCCTGCGGACGGTTGGACGAGCATTTTCATCTACCCCGGCTATCAGTTTCAGGTGCTGGATGGGCTGATAACCAATTTCCATCTGCCCGAGAGCACGCTGATTATGCTGGTGAGCGCCTTTGCCGGCTACGAGCACACGATGGCGGCGTATCGCCACGCGGTGGAGGAGCAGTATCGCTTCTTCTCCTTTGGCGATGCGATGCTCATAGTATAAAGGACGCTGTCCTTTATACAGTGAAGAGTGAAAAGTGAAGAGTGAAGAGGTAAGGTGTCGGCAAAGCCGACGGATTATAAAAATTCCCTTTTCACATATCCCGTATACTTCGATGATGCGATGCCGATATTGTAAAAGCCCCCCTTGTGCAAAGGGAGGGGGACCACCGCATAAGCGGTGGTGGAGGGATTGTTCAGGCGTTTATTGACAATCCCCCAGTCTTTTTGCTTTGCAAAAATCCAGCCCCCTCGCCGGGGGCCTAAACGGTGCCGTCGGGCGTTGCGCTCGCTTTGCCTTGTCTTGCAAAATTTCGACGAATCAACAAAGATTGTGGTGTTGATTTTGTAGGGGTCATTCACGAATGACCCGTGGGCGATTCGTGAATCGCCCCTACAACGCAAACCACAAATCCTATTGTAGGGGTGGGCGCACGGCAATCAAAAACGGCGGTTATTTTAGTGCGCGTTGCCGTGCCTTGCAAATGACGCATTGCGTCATTTGCCCGAACAGGCTATATTTTCAAACGACCGCCCGTTGTGAAAAAGGAGAATTTTCTATGATGAACGTTATCAAAACGGAGGGCAATGCCCGTCGCGGCGCGTTTGAGACGCCGCACGGCACGGTGCAGACACCGGCGTTTATGAACGTCGCCACCAGTGCGGCCATCAAGGGCGGCGTGTCCGCATTTGATCTCAAAGATCTGCATTGTCAGGTGATGCTGTGTAACACCTACCACCTGCACGTGCGTCCCGGCGATGATCTGGTGCGCCGTATGGGTGGCTTGCATAAGTTCACGGGCTGGGACGGTCCGATTTTGACCGACAGCGGCGGATTTCAGGTGTTTTCGCTGGCAGGTCTGCGCAAAATTAAGGAGGAGGGCGTGTATTTCTCCTCCCACATCGACGGCAAGAAGCTGTTTATCGGCCCCGAGGAGAGTATGCGCATCCAGTCAAACCTCGGCTCCACCATCGCGATGGCATTTGACGAGTGCGTGGAAAATCCGGCACCGTACGCCTATTCCAAGGCGTCTTGCGAGCGTACGACTCGCTGGCTGAAACGGTGTAAGGAGGAGATGGCACGGCTCAACTCTCTGCCCGACACCGTCAATCCGCGCCAGATGCTGTTTGGCATCAATCAGGGTTGCACCTTTGCGAACTTGCGCGCACAGCATATGCAGGAGATTGCCGCGCTTGACTTGGACGGCTACGCCATTGGCGGCCTTGCGGTGGGGGAGCCTGCCGCGGTGATGTACGAGATGATCGAGGCGGTGGAGCCGCACATGCCCAAGGATAAGATTCGCTATTTGATGGGTGTCGGCACCCCCGAAAACATCCTCGAAGCGGTGCATCGCGGTGTGGACCTGTTTGACTGCGTGATGCCCTCGCGCAACGCGCGCCACGGGCACATCTTCACGTGGCAGGGACACCGCAACCTTATCAACAGCAAGTACGCCGACGATCCCCGTCCGCTGGACGAGGAGTGCGACTGCCCCGTGTGCCGCAATTACTCACGCAGCTATATCCGCCACCTGCTTAAAGCCGGGGAGATGCTGGGTATGCGGCTGACGGTGATGCATAATTTGTATTTCTACAACACCTTAATGGAGCGCATCCGTCAGGCGCTGGACGAGGGGCGGTTTGAGGAGTTTTACCGTCAATACACCAACCGTTTGGACGTGCGCATCTAAATAAATTGTAAATTATTAAGGTTATGCTTGCACTTTTTTAAAAATGCCTATATAATAAGAATAACTTTTATATTTTTGGAGGAAATTGTTATGAATCTGCTTTCGAACTTGATTCTGCTCGCGGAGAATGCGAACGCACCCACCGGTACGGGCGAGGGCGCTCAGCAGGGCGGCGCTATGGGTGCGCTGATGTCCTTCCTGCCGCTGATTCTCATCGTGGTGCTGATGTACTTTATGATGATCCGTCCCCAGAAGAAGCGCCAGAAGGAAGAGCAGAAGATGCGCAACAACCTGCGCGTCGGCGACGAGCTGACCACCATCGGCGGCATCAAGGGCCGCGTTGTCAGCATCAAGGACGACACTATCACCATCGAGTCGGGCGCTGACCGCACCAAGGTTCAGTTTATGAAGTGGGCTATCCAGTCGGTGGAGACAAAGCACGATACCCCCGTGGATGACGACGATGACGATGATGACGATATCTAATCGTCACCTAGGAGCATAATCCTCCCGTAACGGGCATATCTTGTGAACAGAATACCTTGGGAGGAATATACATGAGAGCACAAGACCGATCCCCTTCGTTTTTTCGCTGTTGGCTTCGCCCCGTGCTGGTGGGCGTGGCGGTTGGGTTGATCGTCAGTGTCGGGATGCTGATGCTGATGGCGCTGGCGGTACAGACCTTGGACGTACCGCGCGCCGCTATTTTACCGCTCGCGATTGCCGCGGCCGCCATCGGTGCGTTTGCGGCAGGCTTGACCGCCGCCGCGGTTGTCGGGCAGAGGGGGCTTGTACACGGGCTGGTCTGCGGACTGGTTCTGTGGTTGCTTATTCTGCTGGCAGGCTTCTCCCGTTATGCCGGTGTCAGTGCAGGCAATGCGGCCGTTAAGCTCGCGGTGCTGGGGCTGACGGGCGCACTCGGCGGCGTGCTCGGCGTGAATTTGCGTAAGCGTTAAGGTTTCGGGGGCGGAGTAGGCGGTGCTTACTCCGCTTTTCGTTCTATTTTTGTGTTTATTCGCATACACATTCTCCGTAAAGGAGAGATGTGTATGAAACGGACAACCACTCGTCGCCGCAAGCAGGCAATCGCCTTCGCCACGGAAAACCGGCGGTTATTCCCGTTTGTCGGGCTGTTTTTGTTCGGGGTACTGGTGGGGGTGCTGGTGTACGTTGCCGCCGCTCGTCCTGCCGAGGACTGGATGGCGCTGCTGCGTATGTCGGGCGCTGTTGACGGCTGGCAAAGCGGACTGTCCGCACTGTGGAGTTCGCTTCTGTCCGTGGTCTTTTTGCTGGGCGGCTTGTTTTTGCTGGGGTTTTGGCCCTGCGGCGTGCCGTTCATTCTGCTGATACCGCTGTTCTACGGATTGGGACTCGGGCTGACCGAGGCGTACTATTACAGCCTCGGCGGACAGGGGGTTATCGCGGTTCTGCTGATGGTGATGCCCCACGGACTGCTGAGCGCCGCGGTGCTGGTAGCCGCGGCGGTGGAGAGTATGCGTATGTCCGTCAGGCTCAGCCGTCAGCTGTTGCCTTGTGCCACCTGCGGCGGACTGTGGACGGCGTTTCGTCTGTATTGCCTGCGCTTTTTATTGTTTTTGTGCGCGGCGGTGTTCGTCGGCTTGATCGGCGTGCTGTTGCGTGTAGTATTCGGGCGGTTTATGCCCTAGGGTAGAGTGAGATATCCGAACTCGCCTCAAAGCGGCGGATTTCGGCGCTTTTTATCCTGTTTGTTCTCGCAAGGCGCCAGCCTTGCTTCGCCCAAATAGAACAAAAATCTCTCAAAATCCGCTCGCTTTGAGGTCGCAGATTTTGAAAAGAGGGGATTTTTGTTCTATCAAGGCATAAGACGCAGTAAATCCTTGCGGATTTACGAGTATTTTAACGACGATAGAGCGGAAATTCCCTTTTTCAAAACGGAGTTCGGATATTTCGCTCTACCCTAAAAGAGAGGAAGTTCCCTATGGCCGGTTTTTTCGGACTGTTCAATCATGAAAAGGAAGGTCCCGGTGTGGCGAAGAACGCGCCCAAAAAGCGCGCACCCATCGTCTTTTTCGAAATCTACGGGCGCAAATTCTGGCAGTTGTTTCACGCCAACCTGCTGTTTTTGCTGACCAATCTGTTGGTTGTCACCCGTGGCATGGCGGATGTCGGCTTGTGCAAGATCACGCGCAATTTTTCCCGTGAAAAGCACGCCTTTGTCCGCGAGGATTTCTTCGAGACCATCAAGAAGAATTTTAAGCAGGCGTTGCAGGTGGGCATCATCAATCTGGTGGTCACTGCCGTGCTGATTTTTAATGTGAGCTATTATTTCCTCGGGATGTTCCCCGGATTATGGGCTTTGTTCAAGGTGGATGTGACCGATATGCAGGCGATGACACTCGGCCTGCTGGATTATGCGATCATCGGCGCGACCGCGTTCGGGTATCTGGTGTTCACGTGGATGAAATATTACATTCCGCTGTTGCTGGTCACCTTCCGATACACCACCAAGGCTATGTACAAGAACGCCTTTAAGTTCGCTATCATCGGGACGAAACAGAATATACTGATCTCCGTCGTTCTGATTGTTCTGTACGCTCTGTTGGCGCTGGTGGCTCTCAGTGTCAGCTGGCAGATCGGCGTGCTGATCTTGCTTGTTGCCGCGCTGTTCTTGCCGGCCTTCCGTTCGTTGCTCATTCAGTTCACCATTTTTCCGCTGGTGCGTCGGATGATTATCGACCCCTACTACAAGGAGCATCCCGAGGCGGACAAGCAGCTGCGCCGTGACCTGAATTTGGAGGTTGAGGAGACGGAGGAGGAAAAGGCGGAGGTCATCTTTGACGATGCCCTTCCCGTGGAGAAGGAAGAACCCACCATCCCCCGTCAGTACAGCGAGAAGGAGCTTCGCCGCTTCACGGCGGCAACATCCGACGACGATGAAACCATTTAACAGAGGATAAACGTATGACAGAGTATATTTTGATCGGTCTTGCATTGGTTGCGGTGGGGTTGCTCATCGTGGCGGTATGCCAGTTGGCGGCGCTTCGCCGTCGGCAGGACGATTCGGTACAGCTCAAAGCGCTGGAAGACAAGGTCAGCCATCTGGAAACCGCCTTGCTCGCCGAACAGCGTGCCGGACGGCAGGAGAGCACCCAGAGCGTACAGGCGATGAGTCAGGTGTTGCTCACTGCGCAGGGACAAGCCAATCAGGCGATGACCGAGAGCTTGGAGAATATCCGCCGCGCGGTATCGGGTCAGCTTGACACCATTCGGCAGGAGAACACCCGTCAGCTCGAACAGATGCGGCAGACGGTGGATGAAAAACTGCAAAAAACGCTCAATGACCGCATCAGCCAGTCGTTCCAACTGGTCAATGAGCGTCTGGAACAGGTGTACGCCGGTCTCGGCGAGATGAAAACGCTCGCCAGCGGTGTGGGCGACCTCAAAAAGGTGCTGTCCAACGTCAAGACGCGCGGCGTGCTCGGCGAGTTCCAGTTAGGGGCGATTTTGGAGCAGATTCTTTCCCCCGAGCAGTACGAGGCGAACGTCAAGACGCGCCCCGGCAGTACCCACTACGTTGAATACGCCATTAAGCTCCCCGGTAACGACGACGGCACGGTGTGGTTGCCCATCGACGCGAAATTTCCCGTCGATGCGTACACCCAACTACTGGATGCCTACGACACGGGGGATGCGGACGCGGTCAAGGTGGCAGGCAGTGCGCTGGATGCGCGCATCCGCGCCTTTGCCAAGGATATCCGCGACAAATACATCGATCCGCCCAACACCACCGATTTCGGCATTATGTTCCTGCCCATCGAGGGCTTGTACGCCGAGGTGGTGCGCCGCGGATTGGTGGAGATTTTACAACGCGATTACCATGTCAATATTGCCGGCCCGACCACGATGGCGGCGGTGCTCAACAGCCTGCAAATGGGCTTTCGCACCCTCGCGATTCAAAAGCGGTCGGGCGAGGTATGGAAGGTGCTGGGTGCCGTTAAGACCGAGTTTGAGAAATTCGGCAGTGCGGTCAAGGCGGCACAGAACCGTTTGGAGCAGGCGAGCGACGAGCTGGACAAGCTGGTCGGCGTGCGCACCCGACAGATCCAGCGCAAGCTGGCAAACGTCACCAATCTGGCCGATACCGAGGCGGTTGCCCTCTTGGAGGAAGGCAGCGACGAATGACATAATTCCTCTCCCCGTGCACTATGTATGGGGTAGGAGGGATGGCAATGTTTCGATTGATCTCGTGGCATAAATGGCAAAACACCGTGCTGTGCGCGGTGGTGGCGGTGCTGGTTGCGGTGGGGATAGGCGAAGGCTTTGCCTACCGCCGCGAGGCGGCAATGACCGCGGCAGCGGCGAAGAACGACGGGGCGGTGTATCTGCCCATCGTGATGTATCACGGGGTGCTGGACGATTCCGCCCGTCAGGGGCAGTATATTATCACCCCCACCCAGCTGGAAGCGGATTTGCAAGTCATTCGGCAGAACGGCTACACCACCGTGGTGATGGCGGATTTGCTCGCCTACGTTGATAACGGCACGCCACTGCCCGATAAGCCGATTATGCTGACCTTTGACGACGGGTATTACAACAACTACCTTTTTGCCGACCCGTTGCTGGAAAAGTACGGGATGAAGGCGGTCATTTCCCCCGTGTGCAAGTGGACGCAGGTATACTCCGAAACCCCTGCACAGAGTGACCACGCGATTTATTCCCACGTCACGTGGGAGGAACTGCGTGCGATGGCGCAGAGCGGACGGTGGGAGATACAGAACCACAGCTACGATATGCACTATTGCGAGGCAGGCAAGCGCAAAGGCACGCTGCGCCGCTCGTCCGAAACGGTGGCGGTGTACGAGAAAGCATTGCGCGAGGACTTGACCACCGCGCAGACACAGCTGACCACCTTGGCAGGGGTGACCCCCACCACCTTCACGTATCCGTACGGCGCGATGTGTAAGGAGGCAGGG
>JAZOCH010000133.1:0-14422 GCA_045596425.1 Acutalibacteraceae bacterium
CTGTTGGATACGATGGGGGTGCGTGTTTATCGTTCGGATGTTCACGGACATATTGCGATAGTAACCGACGGAAAAACGCTGGAAATCAGCGCACAGAAAGGGTAAAGGCAAATGGTATACAGCGTTGACCGAATTGAAGGAGAACTCGCGGTTCTCGTTGACGAAAATGAAGCGGTGTGCCACGTCGCGCTGACGGAACTTCCCCTGCACACAAAAGAAGGGGATATGCTCCGTTTGGTGGATGGACACTATGTAGCCGACGACGCGTCGGCGAAGGCGCGGCGTGAGCAGGTGCTTCGTTTACAGGATAAGCTTCGGCGCAGATAAGGAGTCAGAATGGTCACTTACGAACAACTAAAACAGAACGAAGATATCCGCACCTATATCCGTAAGGCGGACGAGTCGCTGGTCGCACTCGGCTATACCGAGCATAGCTTTGCGCACGTGTGCAAGGTGGCAGAAACCGCCGCGGATATTATGCGCACGCTGGATTACGATGCGCACACCGTGGAGATTGTCAAAATTGCGGCATACCTGCACGATATCGGCAATCTGGTCAATCGCATCGAGCATTCGCAGAGCGGTGCGGTGATGGCGTTCCGCTTACTTGACCATATGGATATGGAGGCGGAGGATATTGCCACCATCGTCACCGCCATCGGTAATCACGATGAGGGTACGGGTGTGGCGGTCAATGCGGTGGCGGCGGCACTCATTCTCGCGGATAAATCCGACGTGCGCCGCAGTCGTGTACGCAACAGCGATTTCAGCCGCTTTGACATTCACGACCGCGTAAATTACTCGGTGGAGCGCTCGGAATTAGCCATCAGCGAGGATAAGAAAGCCATCACACTGACATTGGATATTGACACCGAAGTCAGCTCGGTGATGGATTATTTCGAGATTTTTCTTGCTCGCATGACGATGTGCCGTAAGGCGGCGGAAACGCTCGGAATGCGCTTTAAGCTGATTATCAATCGTCAGGAACTACTTTAACGCTCAGACGGCGACGTTTGTTCGCCGTCGTGTGCTTTTTTGGCGCGCAGTTCCTTGATGCCGATGTACAGCAGTACGACACCGAACATTCGCCGCAAAAGATTGGTGTTGATGGCGGCGGCGAGCAGGGAGGTTGGGATAACCGTGGCGATGCCGCCGAGTGTGCACCACCAAACGGCACGCCATTCAATGACCTTGCGGCGGATGTGTCCTATGAGTGCGGCAGGCGCACAGCCGATGAAATAGAGCAGATTGATTCCGCCGGCGGTGTGCTGTGCAACACCGGCAAACGCGGTTAGGTACAGCACCAGTATGGAGCCGCCGCCGATGCCGAAGCCGCTGATGATACCCGTCAGCGTACCGATGAGCAACGCAAGTCCTATCATAACAGCAACACCGCCTTTACGCCGCCGTAGAGGATGAGCAACCCGAACAGACGGCGAAGCCATACGGTGGGAATACGGCGAAACAGCGTAGCGGACAATAGTCCGCCGAATATACCGCCGATGAGGTATGGAAATGCCTGCGCCCATACGTTACCGCCCTTGATGCAAAAGAGTGCGTAGGATATCACCGACAGCGGCAGGATAATGGCAACCGAGGAGGCGAACGCCTTCTTTTCTTCTAATCCTATCCAGCCGATGAGCAAAGGTACAAGAAATAGGCCGCCACCGGCACCGAACAATCCGTTGGCGATGCCGGCAAGTCCGCCGATGATAAGATAACGGTACCCCTTTTTCATACGTAACCCCTTTAATACAGAATACAACCATAGTTTCACCTATATTTGCGTAAATATTAGCGGAGGAACCCTTATGATGAACAAAGAAAAGTTGGAAGAACTGCTGTTGCAGGTGCAAAAGCCCTCGCGGTATGCAGGCGGCGAGCTCAACAGCGTGACAAAGAATTTGGACGAGGTCGCGGTGCGCTTTGCGTTCTGCTTTCCCGACCTTTACGAGGTGGGTATGTCCCACCTCGGCATGAAAATTCTGTACGCCCAGTTTAATAATGAACCCGACGTTTGGTGCGAACGGGTGTTTTCACCCGATACGGATATGGAAACGCTGATGCGAGAGCATCACATTCCACTGTTTGGCTTAGAGAGCCGCGATGCGATTCGCGATTTTGATTTTATCGGCTTTACGGTGCAGTATGAGCTGTGCTATACCGCGATGCTGAATATGTTGGATTTAGCAGGCGTGCCGCTGCGTGCCGCTGACCGCGATGAAAGCTATCCGTTAGTCGTCGCAGGCGGTCCGTGTGTGTGCAACCCCGAGCCTCTGGCGGATTTTGTAGATATTTTCTTCCTCGGTGAGGGCGAAGAGGTTGACCTCGAAGTCATCAACCTGTATAAGCAACACAAAAAGAACGGCTATTCCAAAAAGGCGTTCCTGCGTGCCTGTGCCGATATCGAAGGTGTGTACGTGCCGTCGCTGTATGAGCCGAGCTACCACGAGGACGGCACTATTAAGGCGGTAACACCGCTGGATGGCGTGAAGTCCACCGTGCGTAAGCGCATTATCCGTGACCTTGATACGTGCTATTATCCCGAATATTTTGTGGTGCCGTATACCGATATCGTACACGACCGCGCGATGAGCGAGATTTTCCGCGGCTGTATCCGCGGTTGCCGCTTTTGTCAAGCAGGCTTTATTTACCGCCCCGTGCGCGAAAAGTCGGTGGACACCATCGACAAGCAGAGCCACGACCTTTGTCGGTCAACGGGGTATGAGGAGTTTTCTTTGTCCTCGCTGTCGACGAGCGATTATACCAAGCTGGAAGAATTGCTTGACCGCCTGCTGGATTGGGCGGAAAAAGAGCATACCAATATTTCTTTGCCGTCGTTGCGTGTCGATGGCTTTTCGGATGAACTGGTCAATCGCTTGAACGTTTTGCGCCGTGCCGGACTGACCTTTGCACCCGAGGCAGGCACCCAACGTCTGCGCGATGCCATCAATAAAAATTTGACCGAGGAAGAAATTCTCGAAACCGCCGCCAAAGCGTTCCGCGGCGGATGGACGACGGTCAAATTGTACTTTATGATGGGATTGCCCACCGAAACGATGGAGGACATCGAGGGTATGGCGGCGCTTGGGCAAAAGATTGTCAATTGCTTTTATGCTAACCCCGACAAGCCCAAGGGGAAAGGCGTGACGGTGAATATGAGCGCGTCTTGCTTTGTCCCCAAGCCTTTTACGCCCTTCCAGTGGGAGCCGCAGACGACGATGCAGGAGTTGGAAGAGAAGCAAAAGCATCTGGTCGAGTCGGTGCATACCAAGAAAATTTCGCTCAGCTGGCACGATGCTAAGACAAGTTTCTTGGAAGCCGTGCTTGCACGCGGTGACCGCCGCCTGTGTCGCGCACTGGAACTGGCACACAGCCGTGGGTTTAATCTGGATGCGTGGTCGGAGCATTTTGACTTCGATGCGTGGATGGAGATCTTCCGCGAAGTCGGGGTAGATCCTGCATTTTACGCGAACCGCACACGCTCTTACGACGAGGTGTTCCCTTGGGACCATCTGGATTACGGTGTGAGCAAGAAATTCCTCATTTCGGAGAATAAAAAAGCGCATCAAGCCGTCACCACGCCGCACTGCCGACAGGCGTGTTCGGGTTGCGGTGCCGCGTGTTGGAAGGAGGGCGTGTGTGTTGAAAACCGTTAGAGTTGTATTCTCCAAGACAGGGCGCGCCCGTTTTATATCGCATCTGGATTTGGTGCGTACGATGACGCGTGTGGTTCGCCGTGCGCAGATTCCGTTGTGGTATACCGAGGGCTTTAACCGTCATCCGTACCTCACCTTTGCGGCACCGTTGTCGCTTGGGTTTGAGGGTCTGCGCGAGTCGATGGATATGCGTTTGGAAGAGGATATGCCGTATGATGAGCTGGTTTCACGGCTTAATGCGGCGCTGCCCGAAGGCTTTGCGGCAATTTCTGCCGCCGAAGCGGTGCATAAGGTCGGGGAGCTGACGGCGGCTGTCTATCAGCTTAAACTGGATTGCCCACCCGAAAAGATCGCATCTCTGCTGGCGCAAAGCGAAATTCTCGTGCAAAAACGCACCAAGAAGAAAACGATGAAGACGCTGGACATCCGTCCGGCATTCGCGAATGCTGTCGTTCAAGCAGATGGCGACGGCACCTTAGTCACGGTGACCTTACCCGTCGGCAACGACACCGTCAACCCGAGCCTGCTGTTGCAGGCGCTGAACGCAGGGGAGGACACGCCTTACCGCTTGCGTGTGTTGCGCTTAAACCTGCTCACGGCAGACGGCAAACCCTTCCGTTGACGACAGAGAAAAATATTTTTACATTTTGCAAAAAAACACTTGCATTTTATATACGACTGTGCTATGATATTGCAGGTGTTTTAGCCGCGAGTTATCTCGTGGGGGTTAATGCCTGGCGAAAGCACGACATTAAAGCGGATAGTCCTCTATCGGTCACCGATCGGTATGAATGTCTGAAAATTTTAGGAGGAACACAAAATGGACGCATTGAAACTCATTGCCGGCGACAGCATGAAGTCGGAAGCTCCGGTTTTCGGTATCGGTGATACCGTACGCGTGGACGTTAAGATCCGCGAAGGTGACCGTGAGCGCATTCAGGCCTTTGAGGGCACTGTGATTGCGAAGAAGGGTAGCGGAGTTGCCGAGACCTTCACCGTTCGCCGTGTCGCTTACGGGGTTGGTGTGGAGAGAGTTTTCCCTCTGCACAGCCCCAACGTAGCCGCTGTTAAGGTGGTTCGCTACGGTAAGGTTCGCCGCAGCAAGCTGTATTATCTGCGTGATCGCGTGGGTAAGGCTGCCAAGGTAAAAGAATTAATTAAATAATTCGTCAAAAAAGGGGCTGAAAAGTCCCTTTTTTGCTTTATTTTATTGTAATGTTGTGTTATAATGGATAAGTAATGCATTTAAATACGTGGGATGTGACGGGATGACGCAAAATTCGGCACAACAGAATACTGCGGCTATACGTCGCCGCTTGACGATATCGGCGTATGATTGGGTCAGTATGTTGGTCGTATCCCTGCTGGTGTTGGTTGTTGCGTTTACATTCTTTTTTCGTATTGTGCGAGTTGACGGACCTTCCATGGATACCACGCTCAAAGACGATGACCGATTATTGCTCATTACGTCGGTGTCACGGTATCAACGTGGGGACATAGTGGTCGCAGACCGTTATACCATTGAACCGCTCATTAAGAGGGTTATTGCCGTGGGTGGTGACACCATCCGCATTGATGAGAACGGGTATGTATATCTCAACGGCTCCTTACTCAATGAGCCGTATGCGACATCCTATACACCGCAGAGAGATTGTACTGAGGAAATGGTCATTCCCGACGGCTACGTGTTTTTGATGGGGGATAACCGTGCAGTATCCCACGACAGCCGTGCGCAGGAGATTGGTCTGGTGTTGGAAAAGGATTTGGTGGGCAAGGCGATATTCCGTGTATCGCCGCTGCCAAGGTTTGGCGGCATTTACGGAAATATGGAGCATCGATAATACGTACAAAGTGAGGGAAATGCGATGGAGAACACTCTGCCTAAAACAAAAAACGCCGCATTGTCCTCTTGCTTTGAATGGGTGTCGATGCTCATTGGCGCACTGGTGACGATGGTGCTCGTTTTTGCGTTTCTGTTTCGTGTAGTGGCCGTTAGCGGTGATTCGATGGAGAACACCTTGCACAGCGGTGACCGTTTGGTGCTGTTTACGCAGTTTTATCGAGTGGAACGGGGCGACGTTGTGGTTATCGGCCGCGATGGGGAAGGGCCCTATATCAAACGGGTTATTGCACTGGAAGGCGACACAATTGATATTAATGCCGAGAACGGCAGCGTGACACTCAACGGTGAGGTGCTGGATGAGCCGTACGTGCTTGGCGGATACACGCCGGCGTTCGGGTTTGATGGACCGTATACGGTAAAAAAAGGTGAGATATTCGCTATGGGAGACAACCGCGAATGGTCGCTGGATTGCCGTGAGCTTGGGCCGTTTTGCGTTGACGATATTATCGGAGAGGCGGTTTTTCGTCTGTTTCCGTTTAGCGGCTTCGGTCGGATTTAATCAGTCAGGAGGGTGACGGATGGCGAACTATAAAAAACACAATAAAGCATCGTATTCAGCTGACCGCCGCCCGAAGGTGCCGAAAAACGCGCCAAGTGCGGTGCAGGGCGAGCAAGCGCGCGCGGAATCTATTCAGTGGTTCCCCGGTCATATGGCGCGCACGCGCCGTAAGATTCAGGAGAGTCTTTCGCAGGTGGATGCGGTCATTGAAATTGTGGATGCCCGTATTCCCCAGAGCAGCCGCAACCCCGAGCTTGATCATTGGGTTGGCCGCAAGCCGCGTTTAATTGTGCTTAACAAAGCAGACCTTGCGGATGAGGCGGCAACCAAACGCTGGATTGCGTATTATGAAGCGCGCGGCATTGCGGCAATCGCGGTGGATTGTAAGAGCGGCCGCGGATTTAATGGGTTTATGCCGGCGTTGCGCGGCATTTTGCGCGACTTGATTGAAAAGTGGGAGAGTAAGGGGATGAATCACGCCATTCGCGCGATGATTGTCGGCATTCCGAATGTCGGTAAAAGCTCCTTTATTAACCGTCTGAACAAGGGTGGTAAAGCCAAGGTGGAGGATCGCCCCGGCGTTACACGCCAAAATCAGTGGTTTGTCGTGGATGGTGCGCAGCTGTTGGATACCCCCGGCGTCTTGTGGCCAAAGTTTGAAGACCACACCGTTGCTTTGCATCTCGCCTTTACGGGCGCTATTAAAGATCAGGTGCTGGATATGGAGGAGATGGCGTGCGAATTACTCGGCATTCTCTCGCGCTCTTATCGCGACCTGCTTATCGCCCGTTACAAACTGGATGCGGACATCCCCGAGGATACGTGGGAGCTGTTACAGCTCGTTGCCCGAAAGCGCGGTATGCTGATATCGGGTGGTGAGGTCAATACCGAGCGCGCGGCGATTATGCTGCTTGACGAATATCGCGGTGGCAAGTTGGGACGTATTTCGCTGGAAGATGCGAGGTGCTATGATGACAAACAATGAATTTGATATGAATCTGCGCGCGGAAGGCTTTGCGTGTTTTTGCGGTGTCGATGAAGCAGGTCGCGGTCCGTTAGCGGGTCCCGTATATGCCGCGGCGGTTATATTGTCGCCCGATAGACCGATTGCAGGCGTCAACGATAGCAAGAAGCTGTCCGAGAAGAAGCGAGAAGCACTGTTCGATATTATCCGTGAGCAGGCGGTAGCGTATTGCATCGCTTCGGCAAGTGTCGAGGAGATCGAAGAACACAATATACTCAACGCGACGTATCTGGCAATGTCCCGTGCGGTGGAGGGGCTATCCGTCAAACCGCAGTTAGCGCTCATTGACGGTAATCGCATCCCACCAATGCTGACCGTTCCGGCACGATGCGTTGTAAAGGGAGACGCCTTGTCAGTGTCCATCGGCGCCGCATCTATTTTGGCAAAGGTCTCCCGTGACCGCGTGTTGCGCGAGGCGGATGCGTTGTATCCCGAATATGGCTTCGCCGTACATAAAGGATACGGCACCGCCGCCCATATTGCGGCGCTCAAAGAATTTGGCCCTTGTCCCATTCATCGCCCGAGCTTTCTCAAAAAGATTTTGGGGGAGAACGGCTGATGGCAGGGGTGTCTAAGGGGGCTATCGGAGAGACCGTTGCCGCCCGATTTCTTCGGGATAAGAAATACACGATTCTTGCGTCGAATTACCGTTGCCGCTTCGGGGAAATCGACATAATTGCCGCCGACCGTTCGTATATTGCTTTTGTGGAAGTGAAGACCAGACGGGCGGATGCGTTATACTCGCCCCGAGAAGCGGTCACCGCCGCTAAGCAACGGCGAATTATGCAAACGGCGGCGATATATTTGAGCCGCAATCCGGTCGAGCGCCAACCGCGCTTTGACGTTATCGAGGTCGTCACCGCCATAGACGATCCTATGAACGTGGTGGAGCTTAACCACATCGTAGGAGCCTACGAAGCGGGGGATTTGCATACGTCTTTTTGATTTGCATTGCGACACGTTAAGTGTTGGTCTCGTTGATAACTGCCCTTTTGATAAGCTGGGCGGAGCCGTGACAATGCACCGCGCACAAGCGTTTGTGCCGTGGGTGCAGGCGTTTGCGGCGTTTATTCCTGATGGTTTAACCGAAGCGGGTGCTTTGCGCCATTGCAGGCAACTATTCTCTGTTGCAAAACGGTGGGAGAATGAGTCCGCTGATGCGTTTCGTATCGTGCGCACAGTGGCAGACTTGGCGGACTGCCAAACAGCTTGCCACGCGTTGCTTACGGGTGAGAATGTCGGCGCTCTCGGGGACGTTGCCTACCTTGATTATCTGTATACACAGGGGTTGCGTGCGGCAACCCTGACGTGGAATGGCGATAATCCGTGGGGGTGCGGTTGCTTTGGGAGTGGTGGCGGTCTGACAGATCGCGGCTTTACGGCGGCTTGGCGGATGCAGTCGCTGGGGATAACGGTGGACGTTTCCCATCTGGGTGAGCAGGGCTTTTGGCAGATAGCCAAACGCTGTCACACGCCGTTTATTGCCTCGCACTCCAATGCGGCTGCCGTCACACCGCATCCGCGCAATCTGACGGATGAGCAGTTTTGCGCCGTACGTGACTGTGGCGGCGTGGTCGGACTTAACTTGTATCACGCCCATCTCGGTATCCCGTTTGACGGTGAGTATTGCGAGGCGTTTTACCGCCATTTAACGCATTTTCTGTCGTTGGATGGTGAGGATACGATATGCATCGGCACGGATTTTGACGGTATGTCGCTGCCACCGTCCTATGACGGGATGCACGTATTGCCAAAGCTGTACACCTATTTGTTATCGCGCGGCTTATCCGCCGCTTTGTTAGATAAAGTTTTTTATAGCAACGCGTTTGGTTTCTTTACGAAAGCACTCGCGTGAGGAATTTGATCCGAAAGGAAGAACGTTATGCATTACACCAGTACCAGAAACAACACCATCCGCGTAACGGCCGCTGAGGCGATTGCGCAGGGCATTTCCAAGGAAGGGGGACTCTTTGTCCCTGCCGAACTGCCCAAGCTGACACAGGCGGATTTTACCGCATTGCAGGAAATGACGTATGCGCAGCGCGCGACCTTTGTGCTGTCGCGTTTTCTGGGCGATTTCACGCCTGCTGAGGTGGAGGAATGCACGCGTGCGGCTTACGGTGCGCAGTTTGACACGCCAGCCGTCGCTCCGCTTAATGCCATTGACGCGCAGCATAATGTGCTCGAACTGTGGCACGGTCCTACCTGCGCCTTCAAGGATATGGCGTTGCAGATTTTGCCGCACCTGATGCGTGTGTCTACCCAAAAGACCGCGCCCGGTGAGCAGACGGTCATTTTGGTAGCCACCTCAGGCGATACGGGTAAAGCGGCGTTGGAAGGCTTTAAGGATGCCGCCGGTACCAGCATTCTGGTGTTCTATCCCGTGGACGGTGTCAGCGAGATGCAGCGTTTGCAGATGATTACGCAGGAAGGTGATAACGTCGGTGTTTGCGCGATCCGCGGTAACTTTGATGATGCGCAGACGGGCGTTAAGACGCTGTTTACCGATTCCGAAATGCAGAAGATGCTTGCGGATGCCGGCATGCGCTTTTCCAGCGCCAACTCTATCAATTGGGGGCGTTTGGTTCCGCAAATCGTCTACTACATCTCCGCGTATTGTGATATGCTGGCGCAGGGTAAGGTAGCGATGGGAGAGCCGATCAACATTGTCGTGCCGACGGGCAATTTCGGCAACATTCTTGCGGCGTACTATGCGCGGGAGATGGGCACGCCGATTGCCAAGCTTATTTGCGCATCCAATCGCAACCGCGTGTTGACCGATTTCTTTGCGAGCGGCACGTACAACACCGCTCGTCCGTTCTATACCACGACCTCTCCGTCGATGGATATTCTGGTGTCCTCCAACTTGGAGCGTCTGCTGTACCATTTCGCGGATGAGGATAGTGAGATGATCGCGCAAATGATGACAAGCCTGCGTGAGCAGAAGCAGTACACGGTTCCTGCCTCGGTCAAAGAGCGGATGGATACGTTGTTTGCGGCAGGCTGTGCTTCGGATGAGGAGGTTGCCGCAACCATCAAAACGGTGTTTGAGCAGACGGGCTATTTGCTGGATACGCATACCGCGGTGGCGTTCCACGTGTACGACAACTATCGTGCGGAAAGCGACGATGCGACCCCCACGGTGATTGCTTCTACCGCTAACCCGTATAAATTCACCCCTGCCATCTTGGAAGCACTCGGCAAGGATACCGACGGCGATCCGTTCAGCCTGCAAGCGGCGCTGCTCGCGGCAACGGGTGAGCCTGTGCCGACACCGCTGGCAAACCTTGGTGACAAGGCTGTTCGCTTTACAGATGTTTGTAATGGGGATGTCAGCAGTATGCGGCAGACCGTGTGCGGAATGCTTAATTTGAATTAAGGAGTGTAAGCTATGGCGCTGTATGCCATCGGTGACACCCACTTATCGCTCGGTACCGATAAGCCGATGACCGTCTTTTCAGGATGGGATAGGTACGTTGAGCGTTTGGAAGAGAACTGGCGGCGACTTGTGACACCGGAGGATACCGTCGCCATTGCCGGCGATATTTCCTGGGGAATGTCGCTGGAACAGGCAAAGCCCGATTTCGCGTTTCTTCACAGTTTACCGGGCAAAAAACTGCTGTTTAAGGGCAACCACGATTATTGGTGGACGACACGCCGTAAGATGGATGCCTTTTTTGCCGAGAACGGCTTTGATACCCTGCGCATCGTGCATAACGATGCGGTCGAGGTGGACGGCTGTATGGCGGTTTGCGGCAGTCGCGGCTGGTTTAACGAGGATGGAGAAGAAGCGGACCACACCGTTTTACTGCGCGAGGCAGGTCGGTTGCGTGCATCCGTCACCGCCGCCAAGCAAACGGGGCTGGAACCCGTGGTTTTTCTACATTATCCGCCGATTTTCGCCGGACAGCGTTGCGAGGAAATTCTGCAAGTCTTGCAGGAGGAGTCTGTTACACGCTGTTTCTACGGCCACGTGCACAGTGCCGGCATCCGTATGGCGTTTAACGGCACGGAAAACGGCACGGAATATCGTCTGATTTCCGCGGATGCTTTGGGGTTTTGCCCAATACTTGTTCGGCCGACGGAGAAATAATCGGCAAAGTGGAAAAATTTTATAAAAAGGCTAGCCAAACGAAAATATATATGGTATAATATAACGCAATTGTGGTTAAACACAAAAGTTTTGGCAACAAAACAGGAGGAATTAAGTTATGAGTCTGAAAAATGCTACCAAACTGGAAAACAACCGCGTCGAGCTCGAAATCGAGGTTGATGCCGCTACCTTCGAGGCTGCTGTTAATGCCGCCTACAAGAAGGATGTCAAAAAGATGGCCGTTCCCGGCTTCCGCAAGGGCAAGGCGCCCCGCGCTCTTATCGAGAAGACCTACGGCAGCGGTGTGTTCTACGAGACCGCGATGAACGACGTGTATCCGTCTGCTCTGGACGAGGCAATTAAGGCTTCCGACTACGAGTATGTCGAAGATAAGATTGATTTGGATGTCGTGTCCGTCGGTCCCGAGGGACTGGTGTTCAAGGCGACCATCACCGTTAAGCCCGAGGTTACCCTGCGCGGCTACAAGAGCCTCAAAGCCACCAAGAAGGTGGAGACTGTGACCGACGAGGATGTTGCCAACGAGCTTACTAAGTTGCAGGAGCGCAACGCGCGTATGGTGTCCGTTGAGGACCGTGCCGCTGAGATGGGCGACACCGTCACCTTTGATTTCGAGGGCTTCCAGGACGGCGTAGCTTTTGAGGGCGGTAAGGGCGAGAACCACGCACTGGTGCTCGGCTCCGGTCAGTTCATTCCCGGCTTCGAGGAGCAGCTCGTCGGTGCCGCGGTGGATGCCGATGTTGAGGTCAACGTGACCTTCCCCGAGGAGTATCACGCTCCCGAACTCGCCGGTAAGCCTGCGGTGTTCCAGTGCAAGGTGCACAAGATTGAAAAGAAGGAGCTTCCCGAGATCGACGATGAGCTGATCAAGGATTGCACCGACTTTGAGACGGTTGACGAGTTCAAGGCGGGTGCCAAGAAGCGTCTGGAAGACCAGCGCGAGAAGGCGGCGCAGGATGCTGTTGATGAGAAGCTGGTGGAGGGTCTGCTCAAATGCATGAAGGCGGACATCCCCGAGGCGATGTATGAGCGCGCCATTGACGATCGCATTCAGGACTTCGGTTACCGTTTGCAGTCGCAGGGCCTGAGTCTTGACCTGTACTTGCAGTACACGGGTATGGATGTAAAGGCGTTCCGTGACAGTTTCCGCGAGCAGGCAGAGAAGCAGGTTAAGGTGCGCTTGACGCTCGAAGCCATCGCTAAGAAAGAGAAGATCAAGCCGTCCGATGAGGAGCTTGAAGCAGAATATGCCAAGTTTGCCGAGCAGTACGGCATGGAGGTCGATCAGGTGAAGGCCGCCATCCCTGCAACCGCTTTGGTGGAGGATCTGTCGGTGAGCAAGGCGATGGATTTTGTCAAGGAGCACGCAACCATTACCGAGGAATAATGCATTATTCGGTTTAGAGCCGCGTTTCCCTGCCCATACTATGTGGCAGGGAAATTTGCCTATTTATTGATGGATTTCCGATGATTTAGGAGGGCGTTTACTATGAGTTTTATTCCGTATGTTGTTGAACAGACCAGCCGCGGTGAGCGCAGCTACGATATCTTCTCGCGTTTGCTCAACGACCGCATTATTATGCTGTCGGACGAGGTCAACGATACCACGGCGTCGCTGATTACCGCACAGCTGTTGTACCTTGAAGGGCAGGATCCCGATAAGGACATTCATCTGTATATCAACAGCCCCGGTGGTTCGATTTCTGCCGGAATGATGATTTACGATACGATGCAATATATCAAATGCGACGTGTCCACCATCTGTGTCGGTCTTGCCGCGAGTATGGGCAGTTTCCTGCTTGCCGCCGGCGCCAAGGGTAAGCGCTTTGCTTTGCCGAACAGCGAGATTATGATTCACCAGCCGCTCGGCGGTGCTAAGGGGCAAGCATCGGATATCAAAATTCAAGCGGACCATATTCTGTATATCCGCGGTCGTATGAACCGTATGCTCTCGGAGATGACGGGACAGCCCATCGAGGTTATCGAGCGTGATACCGATCGTGATAATTGGATGACCGCGGACGATGCCGTTCGTTACGGTATCGTGGATAAAGTGGTGGAGAAGCGCGGTTGATATTGTCCGTGTAATCCCAAAGGAAAGTGAGGAGATCTGCCGATGAGTGACGATCATCAGCTTTCGATCACCTGCTCTTTTTGCGGTAAACCGCAAGAAGAGGTGGATCGGCTGATTGCCGGTCCCGGTGTGTTTATTTGTAATGAATGTATTGAATTGTGCCAGAGCTTGATTGCGCCGGATGCCGCGCCCGTAAAGCGCCCGTCCGCCGCAACCAAGGATGAGCCGCCGACGTTGCCGACTCCTCGTGAGATAAAGGCGCATCTTGATGAGTACGTTATCGGGCAGGACGAGGCAAAGGTAACCTTGTCCGTCGCGGTATACAACCATTATAAGCGCATTTATTTCGGTGCGGATATGAATGCTGAGTTGGGCAAGAGTAACGTATTGTTGCTCGGTCCGACGGGCGTTGGTAAGACTGCGCTCGCGCAAGCACTTGCTAAGGCGTTGGACGTGCCGTTTGCTATTGCAGATGCGACTACGCTGACCGAAGCCGGCTATGTCGGTGAGGATGTCGAAAATATCCTTCTGCGACTGATTCAGGCGGCGGATTTTGACGTCGAACGCGCACAGCGCGGCATCATCTACGTTGACGAGATTGACAAGATTTCGCGCCGCAGTGAAAATCCGTCCATCACGCGCGATGTCAGTGGTGAGGGCGTACAGCAGGCGTTGCTTAAAATTCTGGAAGGTACAGTGGCAAACGTACCTCCCGGCGGCGGACGTAAGCATCCGCAGCAGGAATTTATTCAGGTCGACACCTCCAATATTCTGTTTATTCTCGGCGGTGCCTTTGACGGCATCACCAAGACGATTGAGAAGCGCGTCGGTACGGGTTCGTTGGGATTTGGCAACGACGTCAAATCCAAGAACGATGCCAACAATATTGCGCTACTCAAACAGATCGTGCCGCAGGATTTGGTCAAATACGGCCTCATTCCCGAGCTGGTCGGGCGTATGCCGGTGGTTACCACGCTGGAAAATCTCGATGCCGAGGCGTTGGTGCGTATTCTGACCGAGCCGAAAAACGCTATTTTGAAGCAGTACGTGCAGTTGTTTGAACTCGACGGCGTGGAGCTGTCCTTCACCGACGATGCGTTGCGCGCAGTTGCCGAGCTTACGCTTAAACGCGAGACGGGTGCGCGTGGTCTG
>JAZOCH010000134.1:0-9600 GCA_045596425.1 Acutalibacteraceae bacterium
TGCATGCTGAAAATCAACACAATAAGATAATATTAGAGACAAATAAGGTGATTGTCAATAATATTTTTGAAAAACCCCGAAAAAATTGCAATTTCCGCGGCAATATCGCGGTTTTTGCCGAATTTTTACCGTATTTCACCGAAAAGCACAAGGAGGATGCAGAATGGAACGACCCAGCGAAAAACGTTCGGTACAGGAGCTCATTGAGGAATACAATCGGCAGCTGATGAGCACCTACCATCAACAGCCAAAACCATCCCCAAACGAAAATGACCGCCGTTGGCTCGACGAGCAATACCCCCTGCCCGACATTGAACGGGACCGTGCCGCGCTCGTGATGGCAACCCCGACACCGCCGCCGTCCGACACGCCGCAATTTCCCTATACCGATGACGACCTCAACGGTGAGGTGCCGCGCGATGAAGAAGCGCCGGCACCGCCTGCTATCGGGCCGAGTCCCTACGTCGGTTATCTGCGCGTTTTCGTGTTCACGGGACAGAGTGCCGAACCGTTGCAGGGGGCAACCGTATCCATCACGCGTGAGCAAGGGGAAGAAAACGCGCTGTACGCCTCCGCTACCACCGATATTGACGGGTTTACCCCCGTTCTGCCCTTGCCGTCGGTCAATCCGGCGCTGACTATGCGGCCCGACATTCCCACACCCTATATTGCCTACGACATTCGCGTGGATGCGGCAGGGTTTCAGCCGGTCATCTACGAGAACGTTCCCGTATACGGCAACAATTATGTCACCCAATCGGCAAGTATGCTGCCGCTTATACCGGGGCAAGATCCGAATACGCCGCGCATCTACCGTTCGGGTGCGCCGACAAACCTGTAAAGGGGGTTACGTTTACAGTGGAAGGCACACCGTTTATACCCAATACCATCACCGTTCATCTCGGCGCGCCCAATGCGGCGGCAGAAAACGTCTACATACCCTTCCCCGACTACATCAAAAACGTGGCATCGGGAGAGATTTATCCAACGTGGCCCGAGGCGGCTTTGCGCGCGAATATCTATGCGCAAATCTCCTTTGCGCTCAATCGCTACTACACCGAATTCTACCGCAGTCAAGGCTATGATTTTGATATCACCAACAACACCCAGTTCGACCAATCCTTTTCACCGGGTCGGGAAATCTACGACTCCATCAACCGCATTGTAGACGACATCTTCAACTCCTACATCGTGATGGGTGATAACATTGAGCCGTATTTTGCGCGTTACTGCAACGGCACCACCTCCACCTGCGACGGGTTATCCCAGTGGGGTACCGTGCCGCTTGCAGAGGAGGGACTCGGCGCGTACGACATCCTCACCCGTTTTTACGGCGACAATATCAACCTTGTTGAAAACGCCCCCGTGCGCAACGGACAGCCGTCTTACCCCGGTCGACCGCTGCGCCTCGGTGATTCGGGCAACGATGTCCAGCAAAAACAAATCCAGCTCAATCGCATCTCCACCAATTATCCCAGCATTCCAAAAATCAACCCTGCCGACGGCATCTTCGGGGTGGAAACCGAGGATGCGGTACGGGCGTTCCAGCGCATATTTGACCTCACCGAGGACGGCATTATCGGTAACGCGACGTGGAACCGACTCTCCTATATTTTTAATGCCGTCAAGCGGCTCAGCGAGCTGGATAGCGAGGGGATCCGCTTGGAAGACCTGCCGCAGGCGTACGACCGTGAGCTGACCATCGGGGACACGGGCAGAGAGGTGCTGGCGATTCAGTATTATCTTAACGTCATTGCCGCCTTTTACGACAGTATCCCCCGTATTATCATCAACGGCATCTACGACGAAGCAACCGATGCGGCAGTACGCGCCTACCAGACAGCGTTTGGGCTGACGGCAGACGGCGTGCTGGGGCGAGAAACGTGGCTATCCATCTACGATACCTATCGCAGTATCCTCGACACCTCCCAGCTTATCGACGGCGGCGTGGTGCTGTTCCCCGGCCAGACCTTGCGGCAAGGCTCCCAAGGCGAGGATGTGGCGACTATTCAGGAGTATCTGAGCTATATCTCGCAAACCTACACACAAATTCCTGCTCCCTCGGTGACGGGCGTTTTCGGGCAGGAGACCGCCGCCTCCGTCACGGCATTTCAGCAGTTTTTCGGGCTCAACGCCAACGGGGCAGTCGGGCCGACCACGTGGGATGCCATCGCCACGCTGTATTCCGACCTGCGCTTCGGTAACACCAAACGGCTCGGGCAGTTCCCCGGCAATACGCTCACAGAGGAGGAGGGTCTATGACACCCATCATCGCCAATGACATTACCACCGACGTAAACGACCACGTACGCGAGTTACAGCAATATCTGCGTGTCATCCGCCGTGAACGCGACGGCGAAACCGATGTGCCGATTGACGGACGCTTCGGGCCGGTAACCACCGCCGCAGTGCGGCTGTTCCAACAGGAAAGCGGTCTGCCGGTCACCGGTGTCGTTGACCGCACGACGTGGGAGGCGATCTTCGCCGCCGCGCAAGAGATCATCTACCTACGCGCCCTGCCCGTACCGATTCAAGGCTTTGCAATGGGGCAATCCCCTCTGCGTGTCGGGGACAAAAATGACAGTGTATTATTCTTGCAAGTGATGCTCGGCGCACTCGCCGCACGCTTTGCCAATCTGCCGACGGCGCAAGCGTTGGACGGCACCTACACCGATGCCACCGCAGACACCGTACGAATGCTGCAACAACAAGCAGGACTTGCCGCCACCGGCATCGTGGATAAACCCACGTGGGATGCCATTACCATACTGTATAACCAAGGGATATGATCGGCTGTGAACAAACACACTTT
This sequence comes from Acutalibacteraceae bacterium, assembly GCA_045596425.1. Lineage (GTDB taxonomy): Bacteria > Bacillota > Clostridia > Oscillospirales > Acutalibacteraceae > UBA5905. Next base: position 2,813 of record JAZOCH010000134.1, read on the forward strand.
TGTTAAAAATACCGCGGTGATGACCGTCACCTCGCTGCTGCTCCGCACCCTCGGCATCGTGTTTCGCGTGTTCATCTCAAACCGTGTGGGCGCCGAGGGGATGGGGCTGTACCAACTGGTGTTCTCGGTCTACGTGCTGGGCACGACCTTTGCGGCGGCAGGCATCGTCACCGCGGTCACGCGTATGGTCGCGGAACAGCTCGCGCGCGGCACACCTGCCAACGTACACCGCGTGATGCGACTGTCCATGGGGCTGTGCATACTCATCGGCACGGCATCCGCCGCTATTCTCTATGTCGGTGCGCCGACCATCGGCGGCTGGGTAGGCGACGAACGCACCGTTCCTGCTTTGGCACTCAGCGGACTCGCTCTGCCCTTTATCGGGGTGGCGAGCTGTGTCAAAGGCTATTTTATGGCGCGACGGCGCGCGATGCCGCCGTGCATCGCGCAAATCTTCGAGCAGGCGGTCCGCATCGGCAGTATTCTGTGGATGCTGTCCGCCGCAGGCGATTGCTCGCTGGCGGATGCTTGCCGCATTATCATCGTGGGCGATGCCATATCCGAAACGGCGGCGTGTCTGTTCTTGCTCATCGCCTATCGGCTGGATAGAAGCACCGTGTCCGCACGCTCTGCCTCCACGCTTTCTTACCGCGCATTGCTTAAACCCTTGCTCGGCATCGCTGTGCCGCTGACGGCAGGGCGCTATCTTTCCACCGCTCTGCGTACCGTGGAAAACATCGTCGTCCCTGCACGGCTGACGCTATTCACCCACTCGGATGCGCTGTCTCTCGAACAATTCGGGGCTGTAAAGGGAATGGCCTTGCCGCTACTATTCTTCCCTGCCGCATTTTTGGTGACGGTCTCAGGGTTACTCGTACCCGAATTATCCGATGCCCACGCGCTCGGGCAAACGCGGCAGGTCGCGCGTCTGACCGAGCAAGCATTGCACGTTACGTGGCTCGGCTCGGTACTGATTGGATGCCTGTTCACTGTGCTGGGTCGTCCGTTGGGTAACCTGCTGTACCGCGACGATACGGTTGGACTGCTGTTGCAAATATTAGGGCCGCTTACCCCCGTGATGTATCTCGACAGTGTCGCCACGGGGATGCTCAAAGGCATCAACGAGCAGGTACATTCCCTCTGGTACAGTGTAGCGGATTCCGTCGTGCGTATCACGCTGATTTGGTTGCTATTGCCGCGGTTCGGCATCACGGGTTTCTTGTTCGTGATGCTGATAAGCAATCTGCTCACCTGCATCCTCAGCACCCATCGCCTGCTGGTCAAAAGCGGCACGGCTATGCGGTGGATGCAGTGGATGCTGTGTCCCACGCTCATTGCTGTCATCGTGGGCGGCGGTTGGTCGGCTCTCACGCAAACGCTGTCCTTGCCCAATGGATGGGCTACCCTGCTCGCAGGCATCGCCTTCATCACGGTTGCCTATCTTTTGCTGCTACCGCTGTTCGGGTGCTTCACCAAAGAAGATATGAAAGCGCTTACAAGCCGAAAACGGGCATAAAGAAGAACGGTCGGATGACATCCGACCGTTCTTCTTTATTTTTCTTTAATTTCTTTCCAATACGCAGCGAAGGCTTGCTCGGTTTTGTTATCACCGGGGATGTAGTACACCGCATCTTTGAGGGTATCGGGCAGGTATTGCTGTTCCACCCAATGGTTGGGGAAGCTGTGAGGGTATTTATAGAACTGCCCCTTTTGCTCCACCTCGGCGCCGTCGTAGTGCTTATTCTGCAACTGCCGCGGTACGGGGCCAGCCTTGCCGGCCTGCACATCCGCCTGCGCCGCCGCAATCGCGTCGTGCGCGGCGTTGGATTTGGGCGCTTGACACACCATAATCACCGCGTCCGCCAGCGGCAAGCGTGCCTCGGGAAGTCCCACCTGCAAAGCGATATCCACCGCCGCCTTGACAATGGGGATAATCTGCGGATAGGCAAGTCCCACGTCCTCGCACGCACACACCATCAACCGACGGCAGGCAGACGGCAAATCGCCTGCCTCCAACAAGCGCGCAAGGTAGTGCAATGCCGCGTTCGCGTCCGAGCCGCGCATCGACTTCTGGTAGGCGGAGATGATGTCGTAATGCTCATCCCCCTCACGGTCATACCGCATCGCACTGCGCTGGGCAAGCTGGCGCGCGGTATCCTCGGTCACCGCGATACCGCCCTCGGTGCGCTCACCGGCGAGAACGCAGAGTTCCACCGCGTTGAGCGCCTTGCGCACGTCACCGCCGCAGGCACGGGCGATATGCCCGTACACCGTGTCCTCTACGGTGAGGGCATCCTCTTGTTCCTGCCGCAATATAGCAAATCCGCGGCGCACCGCTTTTTCAATCTCCTCAGGCTCGACCGACTTAAACTCAAACACCGTGGAACGGCTGAGAATGGCGTTGTAGACGTAGAAATACGGATTTTCTGTCGTAGATGCAATAAGCGTAATGCGCCCGTTCTCGATATATTCGAGCAAGGTTTGCTGTTGTCGTTTGTTAAAATACTGAATCTCATCGAGATACAGCAGGATGCCGTACATACCGGCGAAGGTGTCCAGCTCCTCCACCACCGCTTTAATGTCCGCAGTGGACGCGGTGGTACCGTTGAGCTTATGTAAGCGCATATTCGCCTTTTCCGCAATGATGCGCGCAACCGTGGTCTTGCCCACGCCCGACGGACCGTAAAAAATGAGATTCGGGATGTGTCCCGATTCCATAATACGGCGCAGTGCCTTGCCCTCGCCGAGAATATGCTGTTGTCCGACCACCTCATCCAGTCCGGACGGGCGGATACGGTCTGCCAACGGTGCTGTCATACGCTCACCTCACAATCGTATACCCCTATCATACACGCCTTTTGCCTGCGTGTCAAGGGATTGACACCCACTGTTTCATCGTGATAAAATGAGAGCACAAGGAGGGATTGCAATGACCAAAAAACAACGCGCCGTACTCGCGGTCGAGGCGCTCAAAACGCTATATCCCGAGGCAGTATGCTCGCTCACCGCAGACAACCCTCTGCAACTGCTCATTGCCACGCGCCTATCGGCACAATGCACCGATGCGCGAGTGAATATGGTGACACCGGCGCTGTTTGCACGGTTTCCCACGCTGGATGCCTTTGCCGAGGCAACGCCCGAGGAGGTTGGGGACTATATCCGTTCCTGCGGATTGTACAAAACCAAGGCAAAGGATATCGTCGCCACCTGCGTGATGCTGCGCGACGTGTACGGCGGCGTGATGCCCGACACCGTCGAAGAACTGACTAAGCTCCCCGGCATCGGGCGCAAGACTGCCAATCTGATGTGCGGCGACGTGTTCGGAAAGCCTGCGGTGGTAGCGGACACCCATTGCATCCGCATTACGGGGCGACTGGGGCTGACCGACGGCAGTAAAGACCCCTACAAGGTGGAGATGCAACTCAAAAAGGTACTGCCGCCCGAGGAAAGCAACGATTTTTGCCACCGCATCGTGCATTTCGGGCGGGATATTTGCACCGCCCGTTCCCCGAAATGCGGTGAGTGTCCGCTCGCGGAAACCTGCCCGAGTAAGGGGAAAGGATAAAACATCTTCTAAAAGCCAATCAGGGGCGATTCGTGAATCGCCCCTACACACAAGCCTCAAATAGGATCGATGCCTACTCCTCGCTTGTTATCTCCGATGCAGCCGTACCAATCCGCGACGGCACAGCGCGTACAGCGGTATCGCCGCCGCGCTGAGCAGCAGCCAAAGCACCGAGTACAGCAGGCACACCTGTCCTTTAATATTCCACCGTTGACGGCTGTAATCCCACACACCGAGCTTCCACCACAGATTGAGGATACAGCCGCTGACCAGCTCCACCGCGGTGACACCCAGCGCACACAATCCGCATTTTGCCGCCAGCGGCGCTCGCACGCGCCGCCCAATCTGTCCAATGAGGTGAAAGCACGCACCGCCGACAAGAAACATACTCCAATGCGTACGGCCGCGCCACAACAGCTCGATGAGATTGTACCCCAATCCGCCGATGACGGTCATTTCGGCATTAAGCCGCCGCGTTTGTTGTTTATTCATCCACCCACGCCCCTTTTTCTTTTATCCTGCACGGAAAAAGGGGTGGTTATGCGATAATTTTGATGCGTTCTTCGCCATTTTTCTCTTGATTTTTCAAATTCGGTGTGGTACAATGTGTGCAATATAAAGACGCAGGTATAGTTCATCGGTAGAACGCAAGCTTCCCAAGCTTGATAGGAGGGTTCGACTCCCTTTACCTGCTCCAGAAAAGGAACACCCTTTGTCTACCAGACAAAGGGTGTTCCTTTTCAATGAAATGCGTCCTTACGGACGGGATAAATCCCACTGGTGTGGGATGAAATCACTTTGTGATGAAATCCGACTTCGTCGGAAGATAAGGACGGATTTAATTTCATCTGCGAAGCAGATTTCATCCGAGCAAAGCGAGGATTTCATCGTGCTTGCACGATTTCATTGAAAGTTACGATTTTTATGATATAATTAACGCCGAAGAGGTGGTTTCGATGGCTGAAAACAAACTGGCCGATATGTCAACAGAATTTGCAATTCAAATCTTAAAATTGACCGATGGCATCAAGGGACACTATTCCTTGTCTAATCAACTTGAACGAAGCGGCACAAGCATCGGTGCAAATATTCGCGAGGCAAAATATGCACACAGCCGTCCCGATTTTATCGCTAAGTTGCAGATTGCATTAAAAGAATGTTATGAAACGGAATATTGGATCGAAATAGCACAAAAAGCAGATATTATATCAATTGACTCTGCAAAAAGTGTTTTGCACGATTGTGGGTCAATCCGCCGTATTCTTATCTCCTCCATCAACACCGCAAAGGAGAATTTAAAATGAAAATCACGGAAATATGTGATATTTTAAGACAAGAACTCTATCAAAATGACTATCAATACGGGTTTTATTATGATGGCAGAAGGTACATACCTGATTTCAGTAATGGTTTTGATGCAGAGTTTTTCAATCTGCAAAAAACCATCTATCGTATACAAAATCCCCGAGATACCATGAACGAAAAAATTGGGACTTGCATTGATGCAGTAATGGTAATGAAAAGCATTTTAGATAAAATAAATGTCCAAAGCAAAATTTGGCTACTCTATCATTATGCGAAAAGGACACCACATACAATTCTTACTTTTGAGGCAGAAGAAAAGCTTGTCTATCTTGAACTTACACCGCAATCAAATAAGCCTTGGTACGGAAAAGAAATAATATATAATGATGAGCGTGATCTTATTAAAGAATTTCGAGAAAAAGACTTTATAATTATTGAAGTAACTGAAAAAATAATAATTGGAGACCATTCAGACGCGTTGTTGCGATGTTTGCCTCCTCAACACCAATAAATGTGGTATACTTTTACTTACTCTTACCCCCATTCTGCTCCGTTTGATTACTCTTTCGCAAGCAAGAGAGTATCCCACTCGGGATGCTCTTTTGTTTTGCGAGCAGGTATTGAGGTAGAAGAACCCTCACTAGTTACCGCAGGCAACTAAATGAAGGTCGCCGCAAGACAAAACTAAAATAGCGAAGCAAGTAAATCGCGGCGAACTTCGGGGTTCAGACCCCCTTTACCTGCTTCATGTGAACAAGACACCGCCCTGCGTGGTGTCTTGTTTTTTGCGTAAAGCCTGGCACGGATGCAAGAATTTATATCTTAATGAGAATGACGACCATGGGGATGGGTGTGCCCTGAACAAGTATGAATATCCAAGTGACAGTGCTTTTCGTGACAATGCTCTGTGCTTGTTTCAATTTCTATTGTTACGTGTCCGATTTTGTGCGCACGCAGTTCTTCGCGGATTTTACCTTTGATTTTGTGTGGTTTGCTGTCGGTAACAATATGCATTGTAGCAATGTTGTTTTGCCCGTCCATACTCCAAAGGTGGATATGGTGAACATCGAGAACGCCATCAATTTCTTTAATTTGTTCTCTGATTTCTGCCACCTCTATATTATGCGGTACTTTTTCAAGAAACAAATCTACAACCTCTTTTAAATTTCTAATTGCATTGATGAGGATAAAGAATGATACGCCGATGGACATGATCGGATCAATGAAAGCAAAATCTGTGAACCGCATCACAATGGCTGCCATTAATACAACAACCCAAACGAGTATATCTTCAAGCATATGCAAATTAACTGCTTTTTGATTGAGAGAGCCGCACCCACGGGTAAAGAATGCCGCACAAAGATTTATGCAAACACCCACGATGGCAAATACAATCATTCCGTTATAGTTGATCTCGGTGGGAACAATTATTCTGTTAACGGCATTGTATATCATCACAACAGAACCGATTAAAAGAATAAGAGTTGTTATCAATCCTCCGATTACTGAGTATCGTGCATAACCATAGGTGTATTTTTCATCCGGTTGCTTCCTACTCTTTCTCTCTAAGAAATACGATATACCGATACTCGCCGCATCGCCTACATCATGAACGGCATCAGAGGCGATTGCCACGCTACCGGTAAAAACACCACCTAGAAATTCAAAAGCAGAAAACGATAAGTTAAGTATAAACGCTATTAAAATATTTCGCTCTGTTTTCATATTGCCCTCCAATTGACATATACGCTTATTCGTGATACAATAAGTCCACTACCGAACATATTGTTCGATAATATTGTAATTAGAATGAGCGACAGTTTCAACATACGATATTGCTCCATTATTCATTACTGAACAAATCATAAAAATAGTACGGAGAAAACAACATGGATAGACGTCAAAGAAAAACAAGAGA
>JAZOCH010000135.1:0-5890 GCA_045596425.1 Acutalibacteraceae bacterium
TATCGAATCCGGTTTTCAGGGATTTGATGCTAGTGGAAGTTCTGCACCTCCAAGGGGAACAGCAGGCGCAGGCCGATGTAATCCTGAGGGGGTATCCTATTTGTATGCTGCTTTGGAAGAACATACCGCTATCTGGACTATACCCAAAAAAATGGACATTGAATAAAAGAGCCCCCTGTTGTAGAATTAAAAACTACGACAGGGGGTTCAACTATGTCCAGAAATTATGTAAAAGTGGAGTGCTTAGCAGAAGAAGTATTTCAACGCAAAGCAGCCGGAGAAACCAACCGCGAAATCGGTGAACATTTTGGGTTGAGCAAGGAACAGGTGAAGCAATTAGTTACACGGCAAAGACGAAAACAACGTTTGATAGAAAATGGATATATTCCTCGCCCAAAAGGAAGACCTCGAAAGGGCGCGACAGATGAGAGCGTTCGTCAACAAAATGAACTGGCGCAACTGCGTATGCAGGTGGAGTTACTGCGAAATTTTCTGTCAGAAGTTGGGAGGAGGTGAGTTTGAAATACCGCGTCATCGAACGCTTTCGTGAAAAATACAGTATCAAAGCGATGTGTGAACTGTTTGAAGTGTCTCGCAGCGGCTATTACGCCTGGCGGAACCGACGGGACAAGCCGAATAAAGACCAGTGGTTGATCGATTTAATTGTTGAAGCGCAACGCATCAGCAAGCAGACCTACGGTTACCGTCGAATGCACCGCTGGTTGAATGAAACCAAGCACAAAAAGGTGAACATCAAGGCAGTTATGCGGGTAATGCGTCAATACAATCTGCTTTCCGTAGTGCGTCGTCGGCGTCCGTATATGCACTACCAGCGAGCAATTCACAAATACCCTAATTTACTTAATCGTCAATTCGAGCAACTGCAACCAAATCGCTTTTGGGTGACGGATATCACCTACATCCCAACATCTCAAGGAATGGTGTATATGTGTGCGGTGGTGGATCTGTGTGGCAAGATGGTGTTGGCCTATCGAATCGGCAGCGATATGACGACTACGTTGGTTACCGACACTATTCGAGAGGCCAGACAAAAAGAAATGGTCACTGATGGACTAGCACTCCACAGTGACCAAGGGTCTCAATACACCTCACAAGCATACTTTGACCTAATGCAAGAATACCACATTCAGCCGTCGATGTCAAACCCCGGTTGTCCCTACGACAATGCGGCTATGGAAAACTTCTTTGGAACGCTGAAAACCGAGTGCCTTAATCGTATGAAATTCTACAATCGCGCCGAGGTCGAGCAAGCAGTGGCGGAGTACGTACAATTCTACAATTTTGAGCGTATTAACCTAAAAGACGGCCTTACCCCATACGAAATCCGGAGCAAGGCCGCCTAATTCAGCGATTTTCTACAACAGGGCTTTTATTTCCGTGTCTATTTTGCTGGGAGCTGTCCATAACCCGATGACGGATTTTTTATTGCCCTTTATACTTGCGGCGAGTTGCCATCCCTCCGCGGATATGCCGTTGCGCTTTATTGACCTCCAAAATACTGCGCACCTGCCCGTAAAGCTGTGGGTTTACCTGCCGCAGCCGCTCGGACACGTCCTTATGTACGGTGGATTTGCTGATGTGAAACTTTTTTGCCGCCGCACGCACGGTTGCTTTATTTTCCAGGATATACTCCCCCAGCTCTACCGCCCGATCTTCTACGGCACCCTTCATGCTATCACCCCATATTTCGTGTTCTGTACACTATATGAGGAAGAACGGGGAATTATTCCTGCGAAGACCGCGCATCGTTTGCTGTTAGAATGGTGCTCTACCACAAAGGAATGTGTCATGAAAAGGCAGATCGTTCGAACTACCCTATTCGCACACCTCAATCAAAAAGCTGACCGGACGAAAACCGTCGTTACAAGATATCATTGCGGATTTCGGGTTTTTCATCCACCCATCGTAAAAATTTCCACCACCGTTCGCAAGTGTCATTACAAAGGGCGAAACGCTGTCCCAAGCACTATCGCAAAAGCCTTCGGGTTTTTGCCCGTCAGGCGAAAAGAACGTCTGCCCTTCTTGTAAATCGCAGGCGTGTTCGATGGGGTTTTCGTACTGTTTAATTAAGTCCTCGTATCGCGCCTTGCGCATTACGGTTATTTTAACAAATTTCATTACTCGCGCTCCCAACAATCACTAACCAATGGTTATCGCATCGCTTTGCGCCACCTGTCCCATAACCGAAACGGACACGCTGTCGCGTGTCCGTTTCTATGGTATGTTTATTTTTTGAGATATTTAAGTACCTCGGCAGTGACCAATCTGGTCAGTGCTTCCATATCCGCGCCGTTAGCCGCAGTTGCTTTCGTCAGGTCGGCTTTGCCGTCGCTGCTGAACAGCTTCATCTTCTTTGCGCTCTCCTGCTTAACCGCTTCCACCGCGGCAGGAATCAGGTCGATCAGGCCCTTATCCATGCTGGAAAACTTCTTAAACTCTGCCTCTACCGCGGCAACGTTGATATCGGTGAAGATATTGACCTTGCTGATACCGTCTTTGATCGCCTGACGGAAATCGTTGTCGGTCAAGCCCGAGCCACCATGCAACACCAGCGGCACATCCACCGTGCGCGCAATCGTGCGAATACGCTCGAAATCCAACTTGGGCGGCAGCTTATAGGCACCGTGCGCGTTACCGACCGCAATCGCCAGCGCGTCCACGCCCGTCTTGTCCACAAAATCCTTCGCCAGCTTAGGATCGGTGAAGAACTTGGAGGGATCTGCCAGATGCGAACTACCCTCAGCAGAGCCCTCATTATCGCCGACGTGGCCGAGCTCACCCTCGATGGTAGCGCCGTAGGAGTGAGCGATATCCGCCATCTCCTTAACCTTGCGGACGTTCTCCTCATAGGAATCCGTCGAGCAATCGTACATAATCGAGCTAAAACCGAGTTCCAACGCCTTAATACAGGTGTCATACGACAGACCGTGGTCAAGATGCACCACAACCGGCACCGATGCCTTCTTTGCCATCGGGATGAGATAGTAGGACACCTCATCCAACGGGCCGTAAGGCAACAGCACCTCGGCGGTACCCATAATGACGGGGGAACGGGTGGATTCCGCCGCCGCAATGATTCCGCGCGCAAGTTCCAAGTTCACCGCATTAAACAGGCCAACTGCGTATTTGTTGGCTTTTGCCGGCCGCAGAATGTCGTTCATATTAACTAACATAGCAAAATCTCCAATCCTATTACAACTTTAAACGATTAATCTTCTTGCTCGTCCTCGTCGTCCTCACAATCGAAGTCGAATTCAAGATTTTCGCCGCAATTGGGGCAGCCGATACCGCCGTCCAAAAGGGTATCCTCGTCGACCTCAAACTCCTCACCGCAGCTCGGGCAGGTGACGTCGTAGAACTCACCCTCCTCGCAATCGCAGCAGCAACCGTCGCACTCGTCCTCTTCGTCCCACTCCTCGTAGAAGTCCTCTTCGAGCGAGTTGAGGTCCTCGTCAACCGCATCCACCTGCTCGGTGAGCTCGGCGGTGTAGTCTTCCAGATCCGCGACGTTGTTGGACAGGTCGTCCAGAATCTCGGCAATCAGCGTAAACAGCTTGCCCTCGTTGGTGGCTTCGTCCAGCTTCATGCCTTCCATCAGGCCTTTGAGATAGGCCACTTTCTCGGTTGTTGTCATAGGAAATACCCCCTTAAACAAATTTAAATACAACAATAAACTTATGCGCGCTCCATATACTCACCGGTGCGGGTATCGATGCGGATCATCTCGCCCTCGTCGATGAACAGGGGCACACGCACCTCAGCACCGGTCTCCAACGTCGCCGGCTTGGTGGTGTTGGTAGCGGTGTCGCCCTTGAAGCCGGGGTCGGTCTTGGTAACCTGCAACTCAACAAAGTTGGGCGGCTCAACGCCGAACACCTTGCCCTTGTAGGACATAATGCGGCACACCATATTCTCCTTCACAAAGCGGAAGTTGTCGGACAGGTCGCTCGCGTTGATCGGCACGAGCTCATAGGTCTCGGGATCCATAAAGTAGTACAGATCCTCGTCGTTGTAGGAGAACTCCATCTCCTTACGCTCAATGTAAGCGGTGGGGAATTTAGCGGTGGGGTTGTAGCTCTTCTCAACCACAGCACCGGTAATCACATTTTTGGTCTTGGTACGCACAAACGCCGCGCCCTTACCGGGTTTGACGTGCTGGAACTCAACAACCTGCAACACGTTGCCGTCCTCTTCGAAAGTTACGCCGTTACGAAAATCGCCTGCTGATACCATATTGTTATTCCTCCAATTTATTATTACTTATATTTTACCCCATTTACGAGCAGATTTCAAGCACTATTTTCGGGTTTTTGGGATTTTTGGGGGTATTTTTGGTTAGCGGCACGGTAAAGCCGCTGCATTTCGGCAGCATCCGCCGTCTGCGTGCCTGCTGACTCGCAAATCACTGTCGGGCGCAGGTCGCGTTGTGCCAACAACGCCATCAGCGGTGCCGGCTCGGGGCCGAACTGCATATCCGCAAAGGTCAGGTGCTTCTTCTCACCGCCGCCCGTATATTCAATCTTGGAAAAATGGATGTGGAACATCCGCGCACGCTCACTGCCCAGCGTATTCTCGATACGGTCAAGCACCGCACAAAACGCCGCCGTGCTGTTGGTTTCACCGAACGTGCGGCTGTTGAGATGGCCGAAATCCACGCAGGGTAAAAAGCGCTCCTCGGCACGGCAAAAGGACAGCACCTCATCCAAGGTACCGAGTTGATTGACCTTCCCCATCACCTCGGGGCAAATATGAATGTGGCCGAGATGCTCCTCGTCCAACACCCGTTGCGCGCGCACCAGTGTATCGGTCGCCAGTGCCGTCGCCTCCTCGCGCGTGCGACCGCCCAGACCGCCGGGATGCACCACAATGCGATTACCGCCCATCTTATCCACCGCTTTGGCGCTGTCGAGAATATACCGGATGCTGTTTTCCCGTTTCTCCTCCTCCGCGGATGCGAGAGAGATGAAATACGGCGCGTGCAACGACACGGCTATCCCGTGTTCCTGCGCTTTGCGGCGAATCGCCGCGGCAGACTCGTCGCTGACACGCACACCGCGGCCGCACTGGTACTCATACGCGGTCAGACCTCGCTCTTCTAAAAAACCGAACATCTGCACCGTCGCTTTATACCCTGCCGCGTGAAACTCATCGCAGTTTCCCGCAGGGCCAAATAAGGCTTCATTATGCATTGCGGTAATCCTCCTCTCGACGACGTTGTTGGCGTGGGCAACGGAGAAGTACCCGTTCCAAACGCCGCTTAAATACAATAAATTTCTGCGCAATCTCGGGTTCAATCGGTTCGAGCAACACGGATTTTACCCCCGATAGATTGGCGCCGAGAATATCGGTAAAGATCTGATCCCCTACCGCCACGCACTGCCCAAGCGGTACGCCCATTGCCTTTGCTGCGGCTCGGTAACCGCGCGGTAAGGGTTTCGCCGCACGCGCCTGATAGTGTAGCCCGATAGTCTCGGCAAACGGGCGCACTCGTTCATCGTGGTTGTTGGATACCACCGTAAGCAAAAAGCCCTCCTGCCCCATTCTCTGCAACCACGCAGACACCGCGGCATCCAACGCAGGATTGTCGTGGGTGGTCAAGGTGTTATCCACATCCAGCAGTATCCCCTTCACGCCGAGCGCGTGCAGGTCCGCCACGGTGATATCCGTAATGCGCCGACGGTACATAGTTGGGTAAAACAACGCCATACAGTGCCTCCTTTCAAAAACAAAAAGCGAGCAGAAAACCTGCTCGCTTTTTCCACGCTTATTTGTATTTTCTCTTGCGCGCAGCTTCCGATTTCTTTTTACGCTTTACGGAAGGTTTCTCGTAGTGCTCTCTCTTACGCACCTCGGCGAGAACGCCGGAGCG
>JAZOCH010000136.1:0-11481 GCA_045596425.1 Acutalibacteraceae bacterium
TGGTGGTCGACAATGCATTCTTCTGTGAGTCCAAGGGCGGTCAGACCGCCGGGGCTCCCAACTACGATTCTCAGATTCCACAGGTCAACGAGGCGAAGCCTGCCTTCTCTACCGCCAACACCGGCGATTTTGAGGAGATCCTCACCGATGAGGAACTGCCCTTCTAAGGATTTGAGAACGGTTGATTATTGAGTAAAGGAGGCCTTCATCATGGCTGAAAGAACCGAACGTCCCGAGCGCCCCATGCGCGGCCGTAAAGGTCATCGCAAGGTGTGCCAGTTCTGCGTTGATAAGATGGATTACATCGATTACAAGGATGTTGCCCGTCTGCGTCGTTACATGTCCGAGCGTGCCAAGATTCTGCCCCGTCGTGTGACCGGCACTTGCGCGCGCCACCAGAGAGATCTGACCACCGCTATTAAGCGTGCTCGCCAGATTGCGCTGGTACCTTTTGTGACCGACTAATTCGACACAAACGTTACAACGCCCGTTCCAAGCGGAACGGGCGTTGTTTTTTTTATATTTTATTTGTCAAATCGGTGCCGCAGGGAAGCGGACGGCGCAGTGCGAGCGCATGCAGGTCGGTTGCGCGACATTCCAGTGCAAACAGCGACTGTGCGTTGTCGGGGAGGGAGGAAACCTGCGCGGCTCGGGTTAGAATCGGCAGCGTGGGCGTGGCGGCGGAGAGAATCTCCCGTCCGCGCTCGTTCATCGCCAAGACGCGGATGTACAGTGGTGTAGGATAGACGGTTTCGGGCGGCATTTTAAGCAGTGCCGCCCACAAAACACGGCGTAATCGGGCAGTAGGGTAGCGGCGTGTTTTGAGGTTATCCAACAGTTCACCGTAGCTGTCAGCTGTTCGGGAAACTTGATACAGACGGTTCTCTAACCCTTCGGACAGATAGGGTAGTGTGGCGATATCTTGCTGAGTCATTTCGCGCAGACGCGCAAGCAGGGCGTTTTCCAACACCTTGACGTTGGTAGCGATGCGTCCGTCGTTATCGGCGGCAGTCAAAACATCCGCCGAGGAGCGCGGCATATGTGCTGCGCAATCCGCTATGCGCGCATCGCGGATAAGCCCACGGATATAGCTTGCGCTGGCAATATTATCCGCAACATCCGATGAATTGTGTGCCGACCCCACCCGTTTAAGGGTGTGAAAGCGGAAATCGGCGCCGATTTTATGCGCCGCGCGGATATATTCTATGCCCAGTGTGTTATTCGGGCTATCCAAAACAGTGGCAAGTTGTTCGCCTTTACATGTTTTTGCGGCCTGCTGTTTGGCGCTGGCGTAGGGAACACCGTCGGCAAGTGCGGCTTTGAGTGCCTGCGTATAATCGGTGGTGTCCATCAGTGCAGCAAGTTCTTGTAATGCCGCCGTATCGCCGCATTCGCTGCCAAAAGACAAGGTGTCTACGCATCCCAATGCGTGCAGAACCGATACGCCACCGAGAGCAAAACGCTCCGCCGATGCCATCGCAAAGGGCAGAGGGTTCTCGACAACGAGGTCAATACCGCTCGCCAAAGCCATTTGCGCACGGTCAAACTTTGTCAGTAGGGATGGTTCTCCGCGTTGGGTGAAGGAGCCGCTGATGACCGCAATGGTATGCGTGACGCCATCTGCGCGCACGTTGTCAATATGGGCTTTATGTCCGTTGTGAAACGGGTCGTATTCGGCAATGATACCGGCAACTCGCAAAACTTTCCCTCCTCCGTAAATAATAGTTGAAAATTTCACACAAATAGGTTATTATATAATACGATAATTTTGCAATAAAATCAATAAGGAGTCTTGAAAAATGAAAGTTTTGGTCATTAACGCCGGCAGTTCTTCTCTGAAATATCAGCTCATTGATATGGAAGGCGAGAAGGTGCTGGCAAAGGGCATTTGCGAGCGTATCGGTCTGGACGACGGCATTTTCACACATAAGGCGTACGGCAACGCGTGGAAGTCCACCCCCACGATGCGCAACCACACCGAGGCGTTTGCGCAGGTCAAGCAGGCGCTCACGCAGGGCGAGGGCAAGGTCATCAACGACCTGTCTGAGGTTAACGCCATCGGTCACCGTGTGGTGCAGGGCGGTGCCAAGTATGACCGTTCGGTCGTTATCACAGACGAAGTGATTAAGGATATCGAAGCGTACAAGGCACTGGCGCCTTTGCACAATCCGCCTGCATTGCAGGGTATTGAGGCGGCTACTGCGACCTTTGGCAGTGAGATTACGCAGGTTGCGGTGTTTGACACGGCGTTCCATCAGACGATGGAGCCCAAGGCGTATATGTTCGGTCTGCCGTATGAGTACTATGAGAAGTACGGCGTGCGCCGCTACGGCTTCCACGGCACCTCTCATCGCTATGTCAGCGCTCGTTGTGCGGAATTGCTCGGTAATAAGGAAGGCGCACGCATTATTACCTGCCATATCGGCAGCGGTTCTTCCTTTGCCGCCATCAAGGATGGCAAGGTAGTGGATACCACGATGGGTATGACGCCGCTGGATGGCCTTATGATGGGTACCCGTTCGGGTGGTTTTGACCCGTCGGTTGTCACCTTCCTGATGGACAAAGAAGGTCTTACCCCCAAGCAGATGGACGATGTTATGAACAAGAAGTCGGGTATGCTCGGTATTTCGGGTAAATACAACGACGACCGCGACATTGACGCGGCTATCGAGCGCGGCGAGGAGCGTTCCAAGCTCGCGTGGGATATGCGCACGTATCAGATTGTCAAGTATATCGGCTCGTATGTTGCCGCACTGGGCGGTCTGGACGGTTTGGTGTTCACTGCCGGTGTCGGTGAGAACCAGCCGAAGCTGCGCGCGGAAGTCATCGAGGCGCTCGGCTATCTGGGGATGAAACTGGATGCCGAGGCAAACAACATCCGTGGTCAGGAGCAGCGCATCACCGCTGCGGATTCCGCCATTCCTGCGTGGGTCATCCCGACGGACGAAGAGATGGTCATCGCCCGCGACACGGCTGCGTTAGCGTAAAATTTATTAAAAATGCGAGAGGCATCCGCCTCTCGCATTTTTTTGTTATAAGATGTATCCCACAATACACACGAATTGCAGGATGCTTCCGGCCACCACAAACAGGTGGAAAATGGAGTGCATATAGCGGTGCTTTTTGCCGAGACCGTACAGCACGGCGCCGACGGTGTAGGCGATGCCGCCTGCGAGAAGCCACAGAAGCCCTGCCGTCGGGATGGTTTTAATTGCGACCTTTGCCGCAAGCACGATGCACCATCCCATCCCGATGTAGCAGATCATCGACAGTACGCTGTATTTTTTAAGATCGATCGCGGTGAAGGTCGTCGCCATTGCCGCAAGCCCCCATACGATGCCGAATAACACCCACGCGCATACGGGGTTGGAGAGGCGAATACAGCACAGCAGGATGGGGGTGTAGGTGCCGCCGATGAGGAAGTAGATAGTGCAGTGATCGAGTACCTGCATGACCTTCTTCGCTATCGGGGAACGAAGTCCGTGGTAGACGCTGGACATCGTGTACAGCGTGATCATCGACCCACCGTAGATGGAGGCGGAGACGATGCCCCACACGTCGCGGTGTAGGATGGCCACTACCAGACAAGCGAGCAGCGCAATCACGCCGAAACCGCCGCCAACGATGTGGGAGACCATATTGAAGATCTCCTCGCCACGCGTATAGTCGGGTAGTTGTCGGTCGGATAATTTTGTGCGTATCACAGCTTATTTCCTTTCTTCTCCGACAAAGAACAGGGCGATGGTTCCGGGGCCGGAATGCGAGCCGATAACCGGCCCGACGTAGGTAATAATCTCGATTTTGGCGCCGTGCTTGTTTTGGATAAGCGCAGCCAGTTGCTTCGCTTCATCCTCGCAATCGCCGTGCGAGATAAACACGGTACCGTTTGTCTTATCGGTTGCCAACTCAGTGTATTTGTCCGCCAATGCCTGAATTGCCGCCTTGCGTCCGCGCACCTTAAAGCGGCTGATAAGATGTCCGTCGTTGTCCATAAACAGGACGGGCTTAATGCCAAGCAGTCCGCCGACAAACGCCACTGTCGGGCTGATACGTCCGCCGCGTTTGAGATATTCGAGGTCGTCCACGGTAAACCAGATGCATAAACGCCATTTCATTTCTTCGGCATAAGCCGCGGCTTCCTCAATGGTAGCGCCCTGCATTTTCTTTTGCACGGTGAGATATACCAGCAAGCCGTGTCCGGCGGATGCGGCGAGGCTGTCGATGGCAATCAGCTTGCGCTCAGGATATTGCTCCTGCAACTCCTCAGCGGCAATGCGCGCGGAGTTATAGGTGGTGCTCAGGCCCGAGGAGAAGCCTATGTACAACACATCGTTGCCGGCCTTTAACTCCTGCTCGAACGCGTCCTTGAATTCCTCAACGTTCACTGCGGAGGTTTTGGCGGAATCGCCGTCGCGCATTCTTTGATAGAAAGTCTGTGCGTTCATATCGCGGTTGGTGTAGCTTTTCTCCTCGCCGTTAAAAAGGAAACGAAGTTCGCAGTGCTTCACGCCCCAATTCGCCAATTGCTCGGGGGAAATATCGCAGCCGGAATCGGTATAAATTACGTAATTACTCATAACAGTGCTCCTTGTTAAAAGATTCAATGTATTCAAAATAGAAAACATCGGTCAAGCCAACGAAGATTGGCTCAGCCGACGCATATAGTATACACGATTGCCACCGCAGTCACAACCTACTGTTCACAAGCACAAGTAAACTGTACATTTTTGCGTGGTAGAGTAAATTTTTGCCACTCCACTGTGGGTAGAGTGGCAGTTTCGGGCAAAAAACTTCACGGTTTTTGCCCGAAACTGTGTGCTGTCAATGCTCGCGCTCTCTGGGGGATGAGAACAGCAGGGAAATGCACCAGATGCCTGCAAGACCGACGAGGGTGAAAATAATTCTCGCCCACAGTGTGCCGGCACCGCCGCAAATCCAGCCGACGAGGTCGAATTGGAACAAGCCGATGCTGCCCCAGTTGAGTGCGCCGATGATGGTCAGTGCGAGTGCGATTTTGCTTATCATACGAAAGCTCCTTTCAGATGGTTGGTTTTTGGTATTGCGGATATTGGGAGTATGTGTAAAAATACGATTTTTATGCAAGTTTGGGCTTTCTTTTTTTATATGCTTGTGCTACAATAGAGAAAACTTTGTATTTGGAGGAATTCATTTATGCGTGCAGTAATTACGGTTGTCGGCAAGGATGCGGTGGGCATTTTGGCAAAGGTTACTACCAAGTGCAGTCAGCATCAGATTAACGTTATTGAGGTTACGCAGTCCATTGTGCAGGAAATGTTTGCAATGATTATGATGGTGGATATTTCGAACAGCACCATTCCGTTCACACAACTTGTGGACGATATGATGGAGATGGGGCAGGCGAACAATCTGGTTATCCATTGTATGCACGAGGATATTTTTAACGCAATGCACACGATTTAAGGTGACGAGAGGGTTTTTGCGATGATTAATGTTAAGGACATTCTTGAAACCATCACGATGATTCAGGATGAAAATTTGGACGTGCGCACCATCACGATGGGTATTTCACTGCTTGATTGCTGTGACAGCGACGTGGATCGTATGTGTGCAAAGGTGTACGATAAGATTACCCGTTGTGCCAAAAACTTGGTGAGTACGGGCGAATCGCTGGAAAAAGAGTTGGGTATCCCGATTATCAATAAGCGTATATCCATCACTCCGGCGGCGATGGTGCTTGCGGCGTGCGAGAACCGCGATGCGGTCAAGCTTGCCAAGACGCTGGAACGTGCCGCTTGTACCTGCGGTGTCAATTTCCTCGGCGGATTTACCGCGCTGGTACATAAGGGGTTTTCTGCCGGTGACCGCGAGTTGATCGAGGCAATTCCGCAAGCACTTGCTGAGACAGAGCATATCTGTGCGTCCGTCAACATCGGCTCCACCAAGGCAGGCATCAATATGGATGCCGTGGCACTGATGGGACGGGTTATTCGTCAATCGGCGGAGTTGACCGCGGACCGTGGTTGCATCGGCCCTGCCAAGCTGGTGGTACTGTGCAATGCGCCGGAGGATAACCCCTTCATGGCAGGTGCGTTCCACGGTATCGGTGAACCGGATTGCGTCATTCACGTCGGCGTTTCGGGTCCCGGTGTGGTGCGCGCCGCTCTGGCGAAGGCCGGTAAGGATAAGAATCTAAGCGAAATTGCGGATATTATTAAAAAGACGGCGTTCAAAATCACGCGTACGGGTCAGCTTGTCGCACAAGAGGCGTCTGCGCGGCTGGGTGTACCGTTTGGCATTGTCGACTTGTCGCTGGCACCGACACCGGCGGTGGGCGATTCGGTTGCACACATTTTGGAGGAGATCGGTCTGGAACAATGCGGCACTCACGGTACCACTGCCGCGCTGGCGATGCTCAATGATGCGGTCAAAAAAGGCGGCGTGATGGCATCTTCTCATGTTGGTGGCCTGTCGGGTGCCTTTATCCCTGTGACGGAGGATGCCGGGATGATTGCCGCTGCGCGTAGTGGTTGCCTGACGATTGAAAAGCTCGAAGCTATGACGGCGGTTTGCTCGGTGGGACTTGATATGATCAACATCCCCGGCGACACGCCTGCAGAAACGATCTCCGCCATTATCGCGGACGAAGCGGCTATTGGCATGGTTAATTCCAAGACGACGGCGGTTCGTGTGATTCCTGCCATCGGCAAGGGCGTCGGGGAGGAACTGAATTTCGGCGGTTTGCTGGGCGAGGGTCCCGTGATGCCGCTGAACACCGCTTCTTCGGCAACCTTTATTCATCGCGGCGGACGCATTCCTGCTCCGATGCAGAGTCTGAAAAACTGATATAAACAGCCAATTTGTGCGAGCTGATCGATGTCGACAAAGAGAGGATACGGCACTTTATTAAGCAATTTGTAAATTTATATTGAGCAGTAAAGGAGTTGTCAATATGAATAAATACGTTGGAAATCCCTTACAGGTCCGCGGTGCGGAGCAGTATATCTTGCAGGATGGGGCAGGCAATGGAATGCGCTTTGTTTGCGTGCGCAACGGGCGCGGATTGGAGGCGTGGATCTCGCTAGATCGATGTGCGGATTTATCGCGCGTGACTTTCCGTGGTGATAATATCGGCTATTTTGCTCCTTGCGGCTATGTCGCACCGCAGTATTACGACGGCGTTGGCCTTGGTTTTCTTAAATTTTTTATGGTAGGCTTTATTATCACCTGCGGTTTGAGCGCAGTGGGAAGCCCCTGCGTGGATGACGGGGAGGAGCTGCCCCTGCACGGCACGATTTCTCATAAGCCTGCCCGTTTGCTGGCATTGGAGGAGAATGAGGACGGTTTGACGGTACGTGCAGAGGTGTTGGATGCGCGCTTGTTTGGGCGCAAGCTGCGCTTGGTGCGTGAATATGAGTTTTCTTATACGGATGACCGTATCACTATGACGGATACCGTGACCAATCTGGCGGATACGACCTCGCCGTATATGGTGCTGTATCATTGCAATATGGGGTACCCGTTGTTGGACGAGAATGCGATCGTTCGCGTTCCCAATAATGGTGTGACACCGCGCAATGAGCATTCGGCACAGCTGATGGATACCGCATTGACGATGGAAAAGCCGCAGACAGGCTATGAGGAATGCTGTTACTATTACGATGTCATAGCAAACGACGGCATTGCCCACGCAGGTATCTACAATCCGACGATTGACAAGGGCGTGGTCCTGTCATTTGATACACAACAGCTTCCGTGTTTTGTTGAATGGAAGATGATGGGCAATTCGGATTACGTGCTTGGTTTAGAGCCGGGCAACTGCACCCCCGACGGCCGCGATGTGCTTCGTGAAAACGGTACACTCCGTTTTCTTGAACCGAATCAGAGCGGCACCACGGCGGTTGAGTTTACCTTTGTGTGTGAAAAAAATGCGTTTGAAGGCTTGTTCTAATACCGGTGTAAAAGAATCAGAAAAAGTTAAACACGTGATGAGCCGGTTTGCTTTCCGCTAAACCAGTGAAAAAGAGCCGATCCGAGAGGGTCGGCTCTTTTGTTGCGCTTTTCTTCGGTAGAGTTATGCAAATAAGTGGTAGAATTCCCGTTTGTAGTGGTAGATAAGCGGTATAATGCAGTAGGTAGACGAGGTAAATGTACCGTGGTATGATAAAGCGAAACAATCGAAAGGCAGGGAACTGTTATGAGAAAGATTAAAATCGTTGCGGACTCCTCCGCTAACATTGTGTCATTGGACGGTGTGGCATATTCGTGCGCGCCGCTTAAAATCATTACCGCTGAACGGGAGTTTGTAGATGATGTATCGTTGAATGTCGATGAAATGATAAGCTGGTTTGACCGGTATAAGGGTCGTTCGCAAACATCTTGTCCGAATCCCTCTGATTGGCTGGATGCGTTCGGCGATGCGGACGATGTGTTTTGTGTTACCATCACCAGCGGCTTGTCGGGGAGCTACAATGCAGCTTGTGCTGCAAAGCAGATGTACGAAGCGGAAAACAGCGATAAGCGCGTGTGTGTATTGGATTCACTGTCGGCAGGCCCCGAGCTGGTGCTGATTGTGGAGAAATTGCTGGAATTGATCGCACAAGGACTTTCCTATGACGAAATTTGCGTGGCTGTTCAGGCGTATATGAAAGAGACGGGTTTATTATTTATGTTGGCGTCGCTCAAAAATTTTGCGGCCAATGGACGTGTCTCACCTGCGGTGGCGAAGATTGCGGGTGTTTTCGGTGTTCGCGTTGTCGGTCGTGCGAGCGATCAAGGGCAATTAGAGCCACTGAACAAGTGCCGCGGCGAAAAGAATGCTCTGATCACCATCCTTGGCCATCTTAAAAAGGAAGGTTTGACTTGTGGAAAGGTGCGTATTGCGCATTGTTGCAACGAGACTGCGTCGATGTGGCTTAAAGAGAATATACGGATGCAAATGCCGCAGGCCGATGTGGTAATTTCGGCTTGCCGCGGATTGTGCAGTTATTATGCCGAAAACGGCGGTTTGTTGGTTGCCTTTGAAAAAACAAAACACGGCGAAAGATAGCGTCTTTTGCCGTGTTTTATCTGTTACATATGGGTTAGCTTGTCAAATAAGTTCCAAGGAAAGGTGTGCATATCGGGATAAGATGCGGTTTCGAGCGTCTCACCGCTGATGGGATGAGGAAAGATTAGGCGGTGGCTCCATAACGCCAGCGGACAACCGCGAGTGCCGCCGTAACGGCTGTCGCCGACCAACGGCATTTGGCGAGAGGCGAATTGTACCCGAATCTGATGGGTACGCCCCGTGTACAATCGCACACGTACAAGACTGAACGTGCTGCCGTCGTGTTTAACGGTTTCAAGCACCTCGTAGGCGAGCTTTGCGCACTTGACACCGCCGCGTTTTCGGTCAACGACGTAGGATTTGTTGCGGCGAACATCGTGGTAAAGCAGGTCTTCCATTTCGCCACACGGTTGCGACGGGCATCCGCTGACAACGGCTAGATAGACCTTAACAAATTTGTTATGATCCTGCACGGCGGCGGAGAGTATCGCGGCAGATTTATCTGTAAAGGCGTACACCATTACACCGCCTGTGGCGCGATCAAGTCGATGGACGGGTTTGACCGTCAAGCCTTGCGCCTGTAAGCGTTTTGGGACACTGTCACCACCGCTTGCATCCTCCTGTGACAGGATGCCGATCGGCTTTTCAAGCACGACAAGGTGGTCATCTTGAAAGTAAATTCGAGGCATAATTATGTCCTTTCACAAAACGGCTGTGGGATTCCCACAGCCGTTTTTGTTATCGTTTCATGGTAGCGAGGAAGGCTTTGTGTGCCATATACACGTCGATTTTCGACACAACTTCAAAAGGTGCGTGCATACTCAGCACAGGTACGCCCATATCCACGGTGTCTACGTCCAGATTGGCGATATACATTGCCACGGTACCGCCGCCGCCGGCATCTACCTTGCCGAGCTCGCCGATTTGCCACAGCACGTCGGCATCATCCAGCAGACAGCGGATTTTACCCATAAATTCCGCTGAGGCATCGCTGGTGCCGGATTTTCCGCGCGCACCGGTATATTTGGTGATGCACACGCCGTAATTGATCTGCGCGGCATTGCTGCGCACCATTACCTCAGGGTAAATGGGGTCAAGCGCGGCGTTGACGTCTGCGGATAAGCAGATGGATTTGGATAACACCTGATGCCCTTTCGCACCGAATGCGGCGGCAAGGTCGTCGATGAAATAGCGCAGATACGCGGATTGCATGCCCGTGTTGCCCTCGGAGCCGATTTCTTCTTTATCCGCCAGAATGGTGACGGCGGTATAGTCGGGGATGCCGCAGGCAAGCAGAGCAGTCACGGCAGGATACGCGCATACGCGGTCATCGTGTCCGTAGGCGCCGACCATACTGCGATCAAAACCAACGTCCGCGGCGCGGAATGCAGGGACGATCTCCAACTCGGCGGAGAGGAAATCACTTTCAATGATGCCGTATTTCTCAAACAGCAGGTTGAGAATGTTCAGCTTGACAGAGTCACTTTCCTCGTCCTTGCGGAACGCACGCGAACCGATGAGCAGGTTAAGGTCCTCGCCGCGCACTACTTCGCCGGCAGGACGTTTCATCTGCTCACCGCCGAGATGGGGGAGCAGGTCGGTCACGCAAAATACGGGGTCGCCGATATCCTCGCCGACGGTCACCTTGACCGTGGAGCCGTCCTGACGGATGACAACGCCGTGCAACGCCATCGGGATGGCGGTCCACTGGTACTTTTTGATGCCGCCGTAATAGTGGGTATCGAAATAAGCAAGCTCGCTGTCCTCGTACAACGGATTGGGTTTGAGGTCAAGGCGCGGCGAGTCGATGTGCGCCGCGGCGATGGTGACACCGTCGGTGATGGGACGGTTACCGATAACCGCCAGTAACAGCGCCTTGCCGCGGTTGTTGACGTATACCTTGTCGCCTGCTTTGAGCGCGGCATTGGGATCAAAGGGGATAAATCCCTCTTTTTCTACCATCGCGATGACCTCGGTCACCGCTTCACGCTCGGTTTTGGCGTTGTTGAGGAAGGTTTTATAACCTTCACAATAGGCATCTGCCGCTGCGATTTCATCCATCGACAGCGATTTGCTGCCGTTTTCGGGTTTGTAGGATAATTTTTCCTTCAACAGCTCCGTGGCGGTTTTTTCTTTCTTGTTGTCCATTGAGCAACCATCCTTTACGCTATATTGTAGAGTTCTTGATACAGTTTACGGGCTTTGTTGACGCGCTTGACGTACTCGGCGGTTTCGGAATAGGGGATGTGGTCGAGATGCACACCGTCAGCGGAATAGGCAGGGTCTTTGAGCCATCCGCCCACGCGTCCGATACCGGCGTTATAGGCGGCAAGTACCGTGTCGGTATTGTCGTAAAGTTCCCCGATGAGTGTGAGGACATACACGCCGTAATGAAGATTGACCTGCGGATTGAACAAAACCTCAGCGGCGTATTGACCTTTGTCGCCTGCACG
>JAZOCH010000137.1:0-9406 GCA_045596425.1 Acutalibacteraceae bacterium
CACAGAACGACATGGCTACGATCCGACTTGCGGTGTTCTTGATAAAGCCACAAACCTGTGCGGTCTTGTGCATACATAAAGTATTGTACAATACACCAAAAAGCAGCGCTTGCTGAACTGCGGTGCGCGACGGGCAGCCGAGGCGGAGCCAAGCCCGTCTAGACCGCCAATACGCATCTCCGCCTCTCGCATTCGCCTGCGGCGTATGCCCACATTCCTGCGGATACATCCGCTGCCCGTCAAAGAAAAAGACCACACCCAATCGGGTGTGGTCTTTTGTACAGACAAATAATCTGTGCAGTCTTCGGAGCCTTAGCGCTTGCTGAACTGCGGAGCTCTACGGGCAGCTTTCAGACCGTACTTCTTACGCTCCTTCATACGAGGATCGCGGGTCAGGAAGCCTGCCTTTTTCAGCGCGGAACGCAGGTTCTCGCTGTCGTACTGCAACACCGCACGCGCAACACCGTGACGGATAGCGCCGGCCTGACCGGACACGCCACCGCCGGCAACGCGGCACTCAATGTCAAACTTCTCGGTCAGCTCGGTGAGCGTGAGCGGCTGACGCACGATCAGTTTCAGGGTTTCAAGGCCGAAATAATCGTCAATGTCACGGCCGTTGATGGTCACCTTGCCGGTGCCCTGGTACAGACGCACACGGGCAACCGAGGATTTACGGCGACCGGTGCCGTAGAAAAAGGGTCTAGAATTGTAATCCATCGTTATTGCCTCCTTCATTACAGCTCAAACGCTTCGGGTTTCTGGGATGCGTGGGGATGCTCCGCACCGGCAAAGCAGTGCAGGCGAGTCTCCGCCGCGCGGCCGATGTGGTTGTTGGGGATCATGCCGCCAACCGCCAGCTCCATCGCCTTCTCGGGGCGCTGTGCCATCAGCGTAGCGTACTTGGTTTCCTTCATGTTACCGACCCAACCGGTGTGACGGTACCACTTCTTCTGCTCCAACTTCTTGCCCGTGAGGACAGCCTGTGCGCAGTTGATGATGATAACGTTGTCACCGCAGTCAACGTGGGGGGTGAAGGTGGGCTTGTGCTTGCCGCGCAGCAGAACAGCCGCCTGAGCAGCTACGCGACCAAGGGGCTTACCGGCGGCGTCGATGACGTACCATTTACGCTCGACCTGACCGGCCTTTTCCATAAAAGTCATAGTAGTTTCCTCCTATTTGTTTTGGGGCGGTGGGTTAAATCCGCCCGTCGGGGACTCTCCCTCAGCAGAAACCGCGACTTGTCACGGTGGGAGGTCGTTTTACCGAACGCGTGTTATAATACCATATCCAAAAATCGCTGTCAAGAGCCAAATTCCCGTTTTTTTAATTTACAGCCCGTTTTCTCTCGTTTTCTCTCGTTTTTACGCCGTTTTGCTCTGTTTCTCGTGTTTCATTTCATTTTTCGGCAGGTCGTTTTGCGACACGTCCACCACATCTTGTGGCAACGGCGGCAACAAACGACAAGATGGGCTAAAACCACCGAAAAATAGCGGTTTCTACCAAAAAAATCGCTTGTTTTTCTGCGCCGTTTCGGGTTGTAGGCGCAGGAAAAGTGTGGTAAAATAAAAGAAACAAGCCCACCGCGTCACAGAAAGCATGAGGTACTCTATGAAAACACCGACGATCATCAAAATCGACCCGTATCTGGCACCGCACGCCGAGGATATCGTCCTGCGGATGGATAACTACGCCCAAAAGCGCCGCGAGCTGGTCGGCGAGGGCGGCAGTCTGGTCGACTTTGCCAACGGGCACGAATATTTCGGCATCCACCGCGTACGAGGCGGCTGGGTGTACCGCGAATGGGCGCCTGCCGCCGAGGCAATGTTCTTCACGGGCGACTTTAACGGCTGGGACACCGCCGCCTGCCCGATGACACGGCTGGAAAACGGCGTGTTTGAGGTAAAGCTGTCGGGCAAGGACGCGTTGCAGGTCGGGCAAAAGGTGCAGGCAATCGTGTGGCACGGCGGCGAGATGCTTCGGCGCGTGCCGACCTACGCCACGCGCGTGGTGCAGGACCCCGACACCTATTGGTGGTGCGCTGAGGTGGACGACACGCTGTGGGACAAGTTCCCGTGGACGGACGACGGCTTTAAGCCTGCCGCCACCCCCTACATCTACGAATGTCACATCGGCATGGCGCAGGACGCCTACGCGGTCGGGTCGTACCGCGATTTCACCAAGAACATCCTGCCGCGCGTGAAAAAGCTCGGCTACAACACGATACAAATTATGGCGGTGATGGAGCATCCCTACTACGGCTCGTTCGGGTATCAGGTATCCAATTTCTTCGCCGCCTCGTCGCGCTTTGGCGCGGCGCGCGACCTCAAAGAGCTGGTCAACACCGCCCACAAGCTGGGGCTGACCGTTCTGCTGGATGTGGTGCATTCCCACGCGGTCAAGAACGTCGGGGAGGGACTCAACCTCTTTGACGGCACCGAATACCAGTTCTTCCACGAGGGGGCGCGCGGCAATCACCCTGCGTGGGATACCAAGCTGTTTGACTACGGCAAAAACGAGGTGCTGCATTTCCTGCTCTCCAACCTCAAATTCTGGATGGACACCTTCCACTTCGACGGGTTCCGCTTTGACGGCGTGACCTCGATGCTGTACCACGACCACGGGCTGGGCAGTGCGTTTGCCGATTATTCGATGTATTTTTCTCTCAACACCGACACCGAGGCAGTAACCTATCTCCAACTCGCCAACGAGCTCATCCACACCGTCAACCCCCGTGCCGTCACCATCGCGGAGGATATGTCGGGGATGCCGGGGATGTGCTTGCCCATCAAGGACGGCGGTATCGGGTTTGATTTCCGCCTGTCGATGGGGATGCCCGACCTGTGGATAAAGTTCCTCAAAGAATACGCCGACGAGCAGTGGGATATGGACAAACTGTGGTGGGAGCTGAACACGCGCCGCCCCAAAGAGAAGAACATCGGCTACTGCGAATCCCACGACCAAGCGTTGGTCGGGGATAAGACGATTATGTTCCGCCTGTGCGATGCTAATATGTACACGGGAATGAACAAGGGCAGCGGCGACCCCGTCATTGACCGCGGCGTTGCCCTGCACAAGCTCATCCGCCTCGTCACCGCCACGCTGGCAGGTGAGGGGTACCTCAATTTTATGGGCAACGAGTTCGGGCATCCCGAGTGGATCGATTTTCCGCGCGAGGGCAACGGGTGGAGCTATCACTACTGCCGCCGCCAGTGGCATCTCGCGGACGATGCACAGCTGCGCTACGGACAACTGGAAGCCTTTGACCGCGCGATGATTGCCCTGATGCGCCGCGAACGCCTGCTGACAAAGCCGTCCGACTACCGTCATATACACAACGACGACAAGGTGATGATTTACGGCAAGGGCAAGCTCACCTTTGCGTTCAATTTCCATCCCGAAAAGTCGTATGAGGGGTATTTTATCCCCGTGAAGCAACCGGGCGAGTACGAGGTGGTGCTGTCCAGCGACGATTTCGCGTTCGGGGGCTTTAACCGCATCGACACCGCCTACCGCTACACCGCCGCCCCCACCGAGGACGGACGGTGCGGCTTCTACTCCTATCTGCCGTCACGCACCGCCGCGGTGTTTAAGCGCGTGATGTAGGGCGATTCACGAATCGCCCGTCCGTCAAGGTCTGTGCAACCGTCACCGAACGACCAATGGTCGCCCCTACCGCTTTTAATCAAAATAAACGCAACGGCATCCCGTTGGGGATGCCGTGCCGTTTTATTGTTTTGGCAATTCGGCTTATGCCGCCTGCTTCTTGCCCAGCGTTGCGCGCAGGACGAACAAGGTCGCCAGCATCAGCACGAGGGAGATCGGCAGGGAGATGTACCACACGGGAACAAAGCCTGCGATGATGTAGCTGACGAAGGATACGCCGGCTACCGTCAAGGCGTAAGGCAACTGCGTGGATACGTGGTTGAGGTGGTTGCACTGACCGCCTGCCGACGCCATAATGGTGGTATCGGAGATGGGCGAGCAGTGATCGCCGCACACCGCACCTGCCATACACGCGGAGATCGCCACGATGGTGATGGTGCCGCTCTCGGCGCCGAACACGCTGAGCACGATCGGGATGAGAATACCGAAGGTACCCCAAGAGGTGCCGGTGGCAAAGGACAAGCCCACCGCGATGAGGAAGATGATCGCCGGCAGGAACGCCTGCAAGGATGCGGCGGAGCCTTCAATGAGCTGAGAAATGAACACCTTTGCGCCCAGACTGTCGGTCATGGTTTTAAGCGTCCACGCACAGCAGAGGATGAGGATGGCAGGAACCATCGCCTTAAAGCCCTCGGGGATGCACTCCATCAGTTTCTTGAAGGTAAGCACGCGGCGGCACAGATAGAAGATGACCGCAAACACGATAGCGGCGAAGGAGCCGTACACCAGACCAACGGACGCGTCACTGCCCGAGAAGGCGGTGATGAAGTTCATATAGCCATCGGAGCCGGGGGTGAAGAAGCCGCCGGAGTAAATCATACCGATAACGCAGGTGATGATAAGCACGATAACGGGAACGATGAGGTCGCACACGCGGCCACGCTCGTTGGCGGTGAGCTGCTCCGCCTGCTCCTCGATACCGGTGGTGAACAGGTCGCCGTTCTTGGCGTTGTCCTCGTGCTTCTTCATCGGGCCGTAGTCAAACTTGGACACCGTGAGGAAGATCATCATCGCGATGGTGAGCAGGGCGTAGAAGTTGAAGGGGATGGCGCTGATGAACAGCGACATACCGTCCTGCGCGCCCGAGCCCTTGGCGAAGCCTGCCACAGCCGCCGCCCAAGAAGAAATGGGGGCGATGATGCACACCGGTGCGGCGGTGGAGTCAATCAGGTAGGACAGCTTGGCACGGGAAACGTTGTGCTTGTCGGTCACGGGACGCATCACCGAGCCGACGGTCAGGCAGTTAAAATAGTCGTCAATGAAGATCATCACGCCGAGCAGAATGGTCATCAGCTGTGCGCCGACACGGGATTTGATGTGCTTGGCGGTCCAGCGGCCGAACGCCTGCGAACCGCCTGCCTTGTTCATCATTGCGACCAGCGCGCCGAGCAATACCAAGAAGATGAGAATACCTATGTTGTAGGAATCCGCAACGCTGGAAATAAAGCCGTCGCTGAACGTATGTACAACCGTGGTTTCAAAATGGAAGTTCGCGTAGATCACGCCGCCGGCGAGGATGCCGATAAACAGCGAGGAATACACCTCTTTGGTAATCAGCGCCAGCACGATGGCGATGATGGGGGGCAGCAACGACCAAATCGTCGCATAGGACGGAATAGACTCGCGCACCTTAGCCAGTGCGGTTTCCAAATGCTCGTGGAAGCCCTCATCCGCATTGATGTTGTCCGCATAGGCGCCCACGTACTCCATCGCGGAGTCGCCGTCGGTGAGATCGTACTCGGTCTCGTCAACGACAAAGGTGTTTTCGGTTGCCGCAGGTGCATCGCCCTCGCCGAGCGCGACAAAGGTCATCGAGAAGGTGAGCAGCGCGCACACCAGACCTGCCAGCAACCAACGTTTCCAGTTGGTTTTACGCATAATTTTATCCTCCTTTACTTTTCAAACAAAAAGACCGCACGGCGCAGGCGCCGACGGTCTCGTAAACGACACTCGATAGCGCTCCACTTGCGTGACAGTGCGCGGCGTATTCTCACCGAGCACCGACGCGCGGACGGGACACCGCGCATCTCGGCCGTCACCCCTTTTACCGTCCGTTCTCCCCGAACGGCCGCACACGCGGCTGCGACGGCTACTGATGGTGCGCGGCACCTCTATCTTCCTATTTATAGTAGGAACATACCACACATCGCGCGTTTTGTCAAGCGTCTTAGTAAAAAGCGGCCCCTTACGGAGCCGCTTCGGTTTCGTCGTATTCTTGTTCGCCGACCACCGCGAGCAACGCGTTTCTTGCGGTGTCGGTGTCGTCTGTCGGATACCGCACGTGCAACACGTCCCCGACACAAAGCCCTCCGTGTCCCTCACCCGATGAGCGCACCGACAGCACGAACAGCCCGTTCGGCCAGAAGATGTCGCGCACGTTGCGCCCGACGGCGAACGCGCCCTCCTGCACCGTCACAGTGGTGTCGATCTGCCGACGGGCGCTTTGCTTTTGCCGCAATGCCACGCGATAATCCAGCACGGTGTCGTTGATGGATTCCACCCCGAACAGCTCGGTGACGGCAAACGCCGCGCCGGCGGCAAGCAGCACGTACAACACATTCTGATACCCCGACAGCGCCTCCACCGCGAACACGATGGCAGTCAGCGGCATCCGCATCATACCGGCAATGCAAGCGGTGATACCCAGCATCAGCACCACGGGGTAATACGCTTGCCCGAGAGACGGCACCAACGCCACGCCCTCGCCCAGTATGGCGGAGAATAAGGCACCGATCGCCATCAGCGGCAGGAAAATTCCGCCCGTCAGGTGGTTGATGTTGGCACACAGCGTCAACGTGGTACGCACCACCAGCAGTGCCGCGAGCAACCACAGCGCCGTGCCGCCGTTAAACAGCGATAAAATCAGCTCGTGGCCCGTGGACACGCCCGAAAAGGTGACCAGTCCCACCAGCACCGTCGCGCACAGCACAAACCACCGCTTCCACACCGAGGGTACGCGTCCAAGCACGGAATGAAACAGGTGACTGAGCGCCTGATAATAGCGCAGAAACACCACCGCAAACAACCCGACGGCTACGCCGATTGCAAGCGGCAGCCACGCCTGTCGCACCGACAAGGTCGGCATCGACAGCGATGGGAACAGCGTCGTGCTGACCCCCAGTAACGGCGAAAACGCCGCGCCCGTCAGCCCTGCGCACAGCACCGAGGAGCAGGCGGCGATGAAGATGGTGGGGGACACACGGCGGTGCGCCTCCTCCACCGCGAACAGCACGCCCGAGATCGGCGCGCCCGTCGCCACCGCAAAGCCGGCACACGCACCGCCCGTCATCGCGTAGCGGTCCCACGCGGCGCCGCGTTTGGTGACGGATGCACATCCGCGCCCCAGCGCCGTGCCGATCTGCACCGACGGACCCTCGTTGCCCAGCGGTACACCGATGAAAAAGGAAAGCAGCGACAGACCGAAGGTGCCGACCAACGTCACCAGCCAGCGAAAGGGCAGTTGTCCGCGCAAAATACCGATGGAGGTGGGAATGCCGCCGCCGCGCAGGTTGCGCTCACGGTGATACAGCCACGACAGTCCCCACGCCACTACGCCCAGCGCCGCTAACACGAGCGGCACGCACCACAGGCGCTCGCGCAGGAAATGATAGCCCATTTCCGCTCCGGCGACCGCGTGCTTGGCGCACCACTTATATACCACCACGTCCACCGCGGTGGCGGCGCCCGTCACGGCACCGTACCCGACCGCCGGTGCGGTCAGGCGCAAGGTCCCACGCGCGTTTGCCATTCTCCTCTCACCTCTTGTCCGTTATCTATGCAAATGTATCTGTGCAAATGTGGGCATTCGCAACAGCGAATGCGAGGACACAACAAGCAAAAACCGTTATCTGTACAATGTTGCGGTTGTGTCCGTTATCTGTACAATGTTCGTGTTGTGTCCGTTATACCTCGATCGGTTGCAAGGCAACGTGCGCCGCGAGCAACGGCTGTAACACCAGCTCCCAATCATACTCCGGCACGACCAACTCATACTCCTCGCCGTTATAGGCGATATCCAGCGCGTACACCGCGCGCACGGTGAATATGTCGTTTTCTTCATCATAGCCGATCTTATACGGCTTGTAGGTCGCAGACTTCGGCTTTTCATCCTTTGTCCAGCAGAACACCTTCGTCTTCTTGCGTGTCATCCGCACGCCGCGGATCGCCGAGAGCGGAAGGGCATACTTTTCAAAATCGTTCGCCAACATCAGCTCATCATTCTCGACAAAAGCACTCAGGCAGTTCGTCACATACTCACCCAGCTCTTTGAGCAGTCGCTTCTCCTTGCCGCGCTTGATCTCATAGCCGTAGCCGAGCACGTCCAGCTCTGCCGCATCCGCAGGCACGCCGAGCAATTGCTCGGAGGTGTCCGACAACTGTTCCAGCCCCTGTGTCATCTGCGTGACCTCGTCGCTGTCAAGAACCTTCTTGGTGCGGCGATGCTGGATCACCGCCAGCAGGATGGTCACCGCCACGCACACGACGCTGATCGCGAGCACGCTCCACTCAACGATACCGGGCGTCTCGACCTCATTGAGCAGTTCGGAAAACACCTCCAACCCAATCGCCGCAATCACCGCAAACACGCCCACCAAGATACGCAGAGCAAGCGGCCCTTTGACCGCCTTTTCCACGACCTTTTCGGTCTCCTCTCCCGAATTCTCCAAATACTCTGCGTGGTACTCCGGCACCTTGTCGCGCACAAACCCGTCGATCGGCGAGAGCGGATTGTCCTCATCGGTCATATTGATGGCAAATAAATTCTGCATAATACCCCTCCTCAGCAAACAAAACGTATTATCTGTACAATGTTGCGGTTACGTCAATTCGGTGTCATCTGATTTCAGCACCGCCGTAACGCCGCTTGATCTTTCGTCTACGCATTCTCCTCATAGAGCGTAGCCAACCGCCAGCCTTTGGCGGTGTTTTTCATAATAAACCCGTGAATCTCTCGATCAACCACAGTCGGTTGCTCGTTGTATTCCACACGCTCGTAGGCGATCGTGAACTCGCACTCACTCTGCTCCTGACGAACAAATTTGATCGTATCCGTGTTATACTCATATAGCATACCGCGGCCGCCGGCACCAACGTACAGCTTCCCGTCATGCTCAATAAATTTGGGCAACTCATCGCCTTGCGCATACGTAAAGTAGTGCTTAAACAATTTATCCTGCGCGGTATCCTCCGTGTATACCGCCAAGGTGGCTGCTCGCAGATCGTTGAGTGTATCGATCTCGCCCAATTCCTTGGAGGAGTGCCGATAAAAGCAAAAATCATGCGGCAACGTAACCGTCACGCCGTCCACCGTAACCGTTGTTCCTGCCGGCAAACACTCGGTATATTCCGATTCACCGTGATAGACGCCATACAACACCGTCGCCTTGTCGATCAGCTCCGCCGCGATCGCCTTCGTGCCTTCGGCAGCAGGGGCAGAAACACCCTGTTCACCTTTTTGGCAGCCTGCTATACACAACACAACCATCACGCAAGCCAACAACACCGCTAACATCTTTTTCATACGATTGCCCCCTGTTTGAAATTGGTAGTTTCTTACAATTACACTATATCACGCGCCTGTCCGCACCGTCAAGTTACATTCCTGTAACCTTTACAACGTGAAGAAGACGCCCCGACTGAGGCGTTTTCTTTATGCTTCTCAGTTATCGTCCAGTTTGAGCACCGCCATAAACGCTTCCTGCGGCACCTCGACACTGCCGAGCTGGCGCATACGCTTCTTACC
>JAZOCH010000138.1:0-2313 GCA_045596425.1 Acutalibacteraceae bacterium
GACTACCCCGAAAATCAAAATCCCATCGTCGTCGGGGTAACATTCTCCTTGCAACAAGGCGACCACGATACCATCGCGGCACGGATGAAAGAACTCATTGCCAAACGGCAGGAAAAACAGCCGTTGGAATACCCCAGCGCCGGCAGCTTTTTTAAACGACCCACGGGGTATTTTGCCGGTGCTCTCATTGAAGAAGCAGGGCTCAAAGGCTACCGCGTCGGCGATGCACAGGTCAGCGAAAAGCACGCAGGCTTTGTGGTTAACCGCAGCAACGCCACCGCCGCCGAGCTGTGCCAGCTTTGTAAAGACGTGCAAACAACCGTCAAGCAGCAATCGGGCGTTCTGTTGGAGCCCGAGGTACGCTTTATCGGGGAATTTTGAATACTATCCAGCGCAAAATTGATGAAAACGCGTAGTGAAAGCGCTTACAAACCGCGAAAGGAGGCGTGACCGTGTCATTTTCATCCGACGTTAAGCAGGAGTTGACTGAAATTATACCGGACAAGCCTTGTTGCCGTGCGGCACAGGCTTACGGGATGCTGCAATTTGGTCACGCGTTCGGCGGACGGGAGATCTCTCTGCAAACCGAGCAAGAAGCCGTAGCCCGTTTGTACAGCTTTCTGGTCAGCAAGGTGTGCGGTGTTGCGCCGCCTGCCGAAAGCACCCTCAAACGGCGCGGCACGTTACATAGCCGTTCTTTTGACACTGCCGCAGTGCGCAAAACCGTGCTTGAACGCTTCGGGCACAGCGTAACGGATATTTCGGTGCGGCTCAACCGCGCCAACGTGGATTGCGAGCATTGCGCGCGCGCCCTGCTACGCGGCGCGTTTTTGTCCTGCGGCGCGGTCACCAACCCCGAACGGGACTATCACCTCGAATTCAGTGTCCCCTATTACAATCTCAGCCGCGACCTGCTGGCTTTGCTCGGCGAGGAGGGGTTCCCTGCCAAGATGGTCAGCCGCAACGGCTCGTATGTCGTCTATATCAAGGAAAGCGAACGCATTGAGGATTGCCTGACCTATCTCGGCGCCTCGCGCGGCGCACTCGAAATGATGAGTGTCAAGATGGTCAAGAGCATCCGCAACGAAACCAACCGCCGCCTAAACTGCGAAAACGCCAACATCGACAAAACCGTGGCGGCGGCAGGTCAGCACGCCGATGCGGTGCGCCGCATACAGGCGGCAGGCGCACTCGACTCGCTCACCCCCGAACTGCGCCAGCTCGCTATCCTGCGTATAGAAAACCCCGATATGTCCCTGCGCGAACTCGGCGCGGCACTGGAACCGCCGCTCAGCCGCAGCGGTGTCAATCACCGCTTACAGCGACTGCTAGCGATTGCAGACGAATTACCGGAAACATAAAGTGACAAGAACAATCCGAATCTGCGACTGTTGTGGTCATAGATTTTAAAAAGAGCGGATTTTTGGTCAGCCAAGGCATAAAGCGCAGCCAATACTTTTTGTATTGGCGAGTATTTTAACGATGGATGAGCGAAAATCAGCCTTTTTAAAACAGAAAGGAGGTGCCGTCTATGCAGCCCTTTGTTCATCTGCACGTTCATAGTGAATACAGCCTGCTCGACGGTGCTTGCCGTATTAACGCGATGGTGGACCGCGTGAAAGAGCTCGGGCAGGTGGCTATTGCCATCACCGACCACGGCGCGATGTACGGCGTCATTGATTTCTACAAACAAGCTAAGGCGCAAGGTATACACCCCGTCATCGGTTGTGAGGTGTACGTTGCGCCGCGCTCCCGTCACGACAAGGTGCACGGGGCGGACAGCCGCTACCATCATCTGGTGCTGCTGTGCGAGAATAACGTCGGCTACGCCAACCTGCTCAAACTGGTCTCCGCCGCGTGGTCGGAGGGCTTTTATACGCGTCCGCGTGTTGACCGCGAATTGCTCGAACAGCACCACGAGGGACTCATCGCCCTATCCGCGTGTCTGGCAGGCGAAATTCCGCAATCCTTATTGCAAGGCGACTACGCTGCCGCCAAGCGCACAGCCGAATGGTATGCGCGCGTGTTCGGCAAGGAGCATTTTTACCTCGAATTGCAGGACCACGGAATGAAACAGCAAGCCGAGGTCAACGCCGGCATCCTACGCCTCGCACGCGAAACGGGTTTACCGCTGGTCTGCACCAATGATGCGCACTATCTGACCAAGGATGACGCGCAAATGCAGCGCGTGCTGTGCTGTATCCAAACTGCCACCACCTTGCAGGAGCCGAGTCCTCTCGCCTTCGAAACCG
This sequence comes from Acutalibacteraceae bacterium, assembly GCA_045596425.1. Lineage (GTDB taxonomy): Bacteria > Bacillota > Clostridia > Oscillospirales > Acutalibacteraceae > UBA5905. The sequence goes on from JAZOCH010000138.1 coordinate 2,253, forward strand.
AAGAATTTTATCTTAAATCGGGCGATGAGATGGTGGCGCTGTTCCCCGATATCCCCGAGGC
>JAZOCH010000139.1:0-3525 GCA_045596425.1 Acutalibacteraceae bacterium
ATCTTGCTTGCCGAGGATAAATGTGATAGTATACAAGTATAAACTGTGAAGGAGATTCGATATGAAACAGAACGCCGTACAGGATCTATATACCGCCCTCGGTGAGGCGTTGCGTGATAATCCCGACGCGATAGCGTGGGATGCGTATCCCCGTGCGCAGCTTGTGCGCGATTCGTATTACAATCTCAACGGCTGGTGGGATTTTACCGTCACCGACAGCGACTCGCTGCCGAGTGCGTATCCCGAGCGTATTCGCGTGCCTTTTTCGCCCGAGAGCTTGCTGTCGGGTATCCAACGCGTACCGCCACAGGGCGCGCGGCTGTTTTATCGCCGCACCTTTGCCTTGCCCGACGGTTTTTGCCGCGATCGGGTGCTTCTCCATTTCGGTGCGGCGGATCAGATGGCAACCGTATGGGTGAATGGCGTGGAGCTGGCAACACATACGGGCGGTTATATGCCGTTCTCGGTGGATATCACCGATGTTCTGCGAGAACGAAACACCGTGGTCGTTCGTGTGATTGATATGCTGGAAGACCACATCCTCCCATACGGCAAACAGCGCCGTGACCGCGGCGGTATGTGGTATACGCCTGTGTCGGGGCTGTGGCAGACGGTGTGGGTGGAGAGTGTACCCGAGCAGTATATTACGGGGCTGACAATTGACGTGACCGCCGACTCAGCGCACATTGCCGTACAAGGCGCGAACGACGGCATCGTGACGGTGACAACCCCCGACGGCGAGATTGCTTGCCCCTTGTGCGATGGGAAGGTAACTGTCAGCCCCACAAATCCGCGGCTTTGGTCGCCGGATGAGCCGTATCTGTATTTCTTCACTGTTACGGTAGGGGAAGACACCGTTAATTCGTATTTTGCCTTGCGTACCGTGGATATCCGCATGGTAGACGGTATTCCGCGCATATGCCTTAATGGTAAGCCGATTTTTTTGCACGGATTGTTGGATCAGGGCTATTGGAGTGACGGGCTCTTTTTGCCTGCACAGCCGAGTGGCTTTGACGAGGACGTGTTGACGGCTAAGTCGCTTGGATTTAATATGCTGCGCAAGCATATTAAGATAGAACCCGAGCAATTTTACTATGCCTGTGATCGGTTGGGTATGCTGGTGTGGCAGGATATGGTGAATAACGGGGATTATAGCTTTTTGCGCGATACCGCTTTGCCGACACTTGGTCTCAAACGGCTGGATGACCGCCGCTTGCATCGGGACGCGCAAACACGCCGTGCCTTTGAGGAGGGGATGGTGCAGACGGTTAGGCATTTGTACAATCATCCTTGCATCATCGGCTGGACGGTGTTTAACGAGGGGTGGGGACAGTTTGATTCCTCGCGGATGGTTGGTCGGTTGCGTGAACTGGATACCACCCGTATCATCGATGGCGCTTCGGGCTGGTTTAGCGGCGGTGACAGCGACGTCGTCAGTCCGCACGTGTATTTTAAGCCTGTACGCTTTACGCTGTCGGATAAGCCGACCTTGCTTTCGGAGTTCGGTGGCTATGTTTATAAGATCCCTCCGCATTCCTTTAACACCGATAAGACCTATGGTTACCGTTTTTACACCGAACAGAGCGCTTTTGAGGATGCGTTGGTGCGATTGTATGAAGAGCAGATTATCCCCGTCGTTTCCCAAGGTCTTTGCGGCGCGGTGTATACCCAACTGACCGACGTGGAGGATGAAACCAACGGCCTGGTGACGTATGACCGCCGAGCAGTTAAAGTTGATGCGTCGAAAATGCGAAAAATAGCGGAATTATTGCGGTAAAATGGTGGATTTTTCTTGCAAATCACAGGGCGGTATGGTACAATCGAAATATAAACTGGGCAAATTTGGACAACATTGAATAACACGGAGGGAATAAGTATGCTGTTTGATGTTATCATTCCGATGATCGGCGGTTTGGTGTTCTTTATGTTCGGTATGAACGTCATGTCGAGCAATCTGGAACGTATGGCCGGCGGTAAACTGGAACGTTTGCTCAAACTGATGACATCCAATCCATTGATCAGTATTGCGCTTGGCGCGGTGATCACGATTGCGTTGCAATCGTCGTCTGCCATTACGGTGATGATGGTCGGTCTGGTCAACTCGGGACTGATGACGATGTCGCAGACGTTGTTTGCCATCTACGGTGCGAACATCGGCACCACCATTACGGCGTGGATTCTCAGCTTGGCAGGCATCGAGAGTGACAACCCCTTTATGCTGATGCTCAAACCCGAGAACTTCTCTCCTGTGATAGCCCTCATCGGCATCGGTATGGTGATGCTCGCTAAGAGTGATAAGAAGAAGAGCATCGGCACGGTGTTCGTTGGCTTTGCGGTGCTGATTTACGGTATGGAGCTGATGAGCGGTGCGGTCAAACCGCTGGCAGGTGAGCCGTGGTTTGCTGAAATGCTGACCAGGTTTAATAACCCGTTGCTGGGTATGCTTATCGGAACGGTACTCACCGCGACTATCCAATCCTCCGCCGCGACCATCGGTATGGTGCAGGCGATCTCGCTCGCCGAGGGTAGCCTGATGACCAACGCGATGGCAATTCCCATCGTGATGGGCGCCAACATCGGTACCTGTGCGACCTCGCTGATTTCGTGTATCGGTACCAACCGCCGAGCCAAACAGGTGGCGATCATTCATCTGATGATTAATGTTATCGGTACAGCTCTGTGGCTGACTCTTTTCTCGGTCGTTAACGCGTTGTTTAACGTGCCGTTCTTCTCGGCTATTGCTTCACCCGTGACGGTTGCGGTGGCGCACTCGGTGTTCAATATCGCCACGGTTATTGTGCTGATGCCGCTGACGAAATGGTTGGAGAAACTTGTTTGCAAGCTCGTTCCCGAGGAAAAGGGTGGCGCCAACGACAAGCGACTGTTCCTCGACGAGCGTCTGTTGCAATCCCCCTCGGTGGCGGTTACGGAGTGTAACAGCGCTACCAGTAAGATGGCGCATCTTGCGTGGCAGAATCTGCTACTTTCCATGGAACTGCTGGAACACTACGACCGTAAGAAAGCAGAGCTTGTTATGGAGAACGAGGATCTGCTGGATGACGACGAGGATAAGCTCGGCACGTATTTGGTAAAGCTGTCCTCGCAGGCGTTGTCGCATAAGGACTCGCAGATCGTATCCAAGCTGTTGCACGTCATCGGTGATTTCGAGCGTTTGGGCGACCACGCGCTCAATTTGGCCAGAACGGCAGAGGAGATTCACGACAAGAAGCTGGAATTCACCCCTGCGGCTAAGCAGGAGCTGGCAGTGTTGGCGGCGGCAATCAAGGAGATTATGGATATTACGGGTCGCGCGTATGTTGGCGGCGACCTCGCGCTGGCGGCACAGGTTGAGCCGTTGGAGCAGGTTATTGACGGTATCATTGCCAAGATTCGCTCTAACCACATTAATCGTTTGCAGGGCCACGAGTGCACCATTGAGATGGGCTTTGTTCTGCATGACCTGCTGAATAACTATGAGCGTATTTCCGACCACTGCTCCAATGTGGCGGTTGTGATTATTGAGGT